>JALZOC010000569.1 GCA_030857365.1 Acidobacteriota bacterium | reverse complement strand
TCGATATCCAGCGGCAGGCTGGCATCGATCTGCCGACGGACGGCGAGCTGTACCGGTTCGACATCAACCATCCCGACACCAACGGCATGATTGATTATTTCGTGCGGCCGCTCGGCGGCGTCCGGTCGGATGTCGGCCGGCGCGACACCGCCGCCTTTCGCGCGAAGTCGGAGATGCGGTTCCGCAGCAAGCCGGCGGGCGTGGTCGTGGGGCCGATCGGCGAGGGGACGCTGAACGTGCCGGAGGATTGTGCACGCGCCGCCGCAGTCGCGGGAGGACCGTTCAAGTTCACCGTCACGAGTCCGTACATGCTGGCGCGCACGCTGCTCGACGAGCATTACGGCAACTTCGAGACGCTCACGCTGGCGCTGGCGGATGCGCTTGCCGCGCAGGTCCGCGACCTTCGGTGCGCGTGCGTGCAGGTGGACGAGGCGAACATCTCCGGCAACCCGGCCGACGCCCCGCTGGCCGCCGAGGCAATCAACCGCGTGCTCGACGCAGTGCAGGGGGAGAAAGCGGTCCACTTCTGCTTCGGCAATTATGGCGGCCAGACAATCCAGAGCGGGACATGGACCGCGCTCGTGGCGTTCCTCAACGCCCTTCGAACCGATCATCTGGTGCTCGAGCTCGCCCACCGGCCGGCGTCCGATCTCGACGCGTTGAAGGAAGTGGACTCTCGAATCGGCATCGGCGTAGGCGCGGTCGACATCAAGGTCAACCACGTCGAAACGCCCGACGAGATCGCGAGCGCGCTCGAGCGGGCGGAGCGCGCGCTGGGGCCGGGACGCGTCCATTACGTGCATCCCGACTGCGGATTCTGGATGCTCAAGCGCTCTGTCGCGGACCGCAAGATCTCCGCGCTCGCCCTCGGGCGCGATCTCTATCTCGGACGGACGTCCGGTGCCTGATTGCTTCACCATCGCGCCCTTCGACTTCTTCGTGCTGCATACTCGGACGCGGTTTCCCTTCCGGTATGGCATCGCGTCGATGAGCGAGGTGCCGCACCTGTTCCTGCGCACGCGCGTCACGTCGGCTGCCGCATCCGCCGAGGGGGTGGCGGCCGAGGGGCTTCCCCCGAAGTGGTTCACCAAGAACCCGGCGACGACCTTCGAGCAGGATCTGCCCGAAATGCTCGATGTGATCCGGCATGCGGCTGCGGTCGCGGAAGAGGCCGCGCGGAGACCTGTCTCCTATTTCGATCTCTGGCGGGAAGTGAATCGGCAGCAGGCCGCCTGGGCAGAGGAGCGCCGCGTGGCGCCGCTCCTCGCCAACCTGGGTGTCAGCCTCGTGGAGCGCGCGGTGCTCGACGGGCTGTGCCGCCTTGCGCGGCAGCCGCTGCATCGGATGATCCAGGCAAACCGTCTGGGTCTGGACCTGCGCGCCATCTACCCCGAGATCGACGTGGCTGAGCCTCGCGATCTGCTGCCGGCGGCGCCCCTCGAGGGGTGCTGGGTTCGCCACACCGTCGGACTCGGGGATCCGCTCGAGGCCGCCGACATCGCTCCCGGGGACCGAGTGGACGACGGGCTGCCCCACGATCTCGAGACCTCGATTCGTGAGTACGGGCTTCGCTACTTCAAGGTGAAGCTGGCGGGTGCGCCGGAAGCGGATTTCGCGCGGCTGGGACGGACCGCCGCCGTACTGCGGCGTGCAACCGGCGGCGACTACGTCGTCACGCTCGACGGCAACGAGAACTTCGCTGATTTCGGCGCCTTCCGGGATTTCTGGGACGAGGCCCGGACCCGGAGCGGCCTCCGCGCTTTCTGGTCACGAATCGAGGTTGTCGAGCAGCCGGTCCACCGCGACGAAGCGCTTGGTAGCGCGGCGGGAGCCGCGCTCGGTGCCTGGCCGGAGCGCCCATCTCTCATCATCGACGAATCCGATGGCAACCTGGGAGATCTGCCCCGCGCGCTGGACATCGGGTATGCGGGGACGAGTCACAAGAACTGCAAAGGGATCGTCAAAGGGATTGCGAATGCGTGCCTGCTCGAACGCCGGCGCCGCCGAGGCGTCGCCAGCGTGCTGACGGGTGAGGACCTGTGCAACCTGGGGCCCGTTGCCTTGCTGCAGGATCTCGCGATGATGGCAGTCCTCGGCATCGATCATGTCGAACGCAACGGTCACCATTACTATCGCGGCCTCAGCATGCTGCCCGCCGAATGGCAGGAGGAGACGGTCGCGGCACACGGTGACCTGTACGAGCGGCATCCCGACGGGTTCGCCGGGTTCGCCCGGCTGCACATCCGTCACGGGCGCCTGCAGCTCAGCTCCGTGAACAGCGCGCCGTTCGGCGTCGGGTTCCTGCCGCGCCTCGAGCGACTGGACCCCTTCCCTAAGACATGACCCGCCGCTGGCGCATACTAATGGATTGCGATTGGTGCGGCGGGGAAGCGGCGCCGGATCGCAGGGCGGCGGCGGCTGTCGGCTCCGGATCCCGGGCTTCTCGGAGCCCGCTCATTTCGAGGTGACACAACAGATGTTTCTCGCCAGGTTCCGCATGACCGCGATCGCGATCGCCGCCACGGCGGTCACCGCGCTCGGCTATCAGAGCACTTCCCCGGGCGATCGATGGCCTCCGCCGGTGCAGCCCGGTCCGCCGGGATCGCCGGCGCTCGCGCCGGCCGACGCGATGAAGACGTTCTCGATGCCGCCCGGATACCGCCTCGAGCTCGTCGCCAGCGAGCCGCTGGTGCAGGATCCCATCGTGATGGACTGGGACCCCGAGGGCCGGCTGTGGATTGTCGAGATGCCAGGATTCGTGCCCAGCCTCAGCGCGCCGGAACCGTTCACCGAGCCGGTGGGCAAGGTGGTCGTGCTCGAGGACGCGAACAACGATGGCACGATGGACAAACGCACGGTGTTCGCGGACGGATTGATTCTCGCGCGCGCATTGAAGGTGCTCGATCGCGGCGTGCTCGTCGGCGAGCCGCCGAACGCGTGGCTGATGCGCGATACGAACGGCGATCTGCGGATGGATACGAAGGAGCTCGTCACCGACCTGTACGGAAGCCGCG
>JALZOC010000568.1 GCA_030857365.1 Acidobacteriota bacterium | reverse complement strand
CACGACTCGGACGACCTCGTCCGAGTAATGACGGTAACCGTTGATCGGCCGGCGCGGCTGTGCGAGAAGGCCCCGGCGCTCGTAATACCTGACCGTTTCGACATGCACGCCCGCCGCCTCGGCCGCTTCACTGATCCACATGCCTGATCTCCGGTGTCGTCACGATAATCCCAGCGTACAGTCCGTACCTGGATACGGAGTCAAGTCCTCACAACGCATGGTCGAACGGGCCGGGGCGGCCGCCAGGCCGCGGCTCGATCTCCGCTCCGACGGCGCGTCGACGGTGCTCAACGGACTCATCGATCGGAGCGGGTCCTCATCCGATCGGCCCGCGAACACCGCGACCGCGACGGTTGCGACCGCCCCCAACACGAGGCCGCGGCCGACCCACGCCACCTTCCGCCCGCGTCGCGACGCCGCGGAGGCTGCGCTTCGTTTTGCTGTGTACCCATGTGAGCATCCTCCTGTTCGTGGGCACCGTGCCGTTCCGACAACGCGCCCTACTTCGCCGTAAGCGTCATCTTCTTGCTGCCGATCTCCTGACCGTTGCGCATGACCGCCACGGTCACGTCCCAGTCCCCAGCCATCGTCACCTGTCCCTTCCCCCGATACATCCCGTTGCCCGCATGCGTGAGGTCGGTCTTCGTCCGCATCTCCGGCATCTTCATCGACGGCATCGCCGCCATGACGAACTCCGTCGAGACGGTGGCGTCGGTGACCGGCTTCCCGTCCTCCCGCACCATCACCTCGAAGGTGTTGTCGCCCGTCTGGACGGGATCGGGCGTCGTCGTGAGGGTCATTTCCATCCCTGCCTGACCCGGGACGGATGCAGACCCGACACGCTCTCCCTCGGGCGATCCGCTGCCGCAGGCGACCGCGCCGATCAGCGTCGCCATCACCGCTGCCCCTGCCAACACTGTGGTCCCTGACATTCGCTTCCTCCTTCACACATGGTCCGCCGCCATGGCGAACCTGCTTCCTCCGAACGGTTCCCAGACATCGATCGGATCGTCATGCCGGATTTCACCAACGTACCCCTCCGCAGCGCCCGCCGCTTCATGATGTAGAAGATGATGCAGCACACGTCGTCACCTGGGAAGTGCATCTGGCAGTAGTCGCCCCGACCCCGTCGAGCGACTCGTAACGTACGGCTATCTCCGCTCGATCTGTTCGTGCCGGCGACGGCAACAGACGCCGGTGGACTGCCGCAGCCAGTTGCAGCGTCCCTCCGTCGTATCACGAGTTCTGGCCCGCAGCAGGGGCACTGGTTGGCGAAGCTGGACGTGAGGAGCACGACCTGAGGCTCCAGCAGAATGGGTGATGTGCGCTTGAACGCCGCGGGACCGCGAGGTAGGCCTGCACGGCGGCGGCCGGCGCGTTGGCGAGCTTTCTGAACCTCGGCACGAGCCCGAAGTTCGCCGCTCGCTGCCTTCAGCGCGTCAGGCGCTTTCAGGGGCGCGGACCGACGGCGGCCGGGATGGCGGCTCGCAGGAATGTATGAGGCGCTTCACGCTTTGTGTCACTCGCAATCAGACCATGTACGGCACGTCGGAGGCGCTCGTCGGATAGCCGAAGAGCATGGACTTGAGATCCGCCGCCGACAGGCCTCCGCGCATGGCGATTGCAAAAAGGTTGATGACTTCCTCGGCATGAGGGCCCAGGAGGTGCGCGCCCAGCACGCGCCCGGTGCTCTTTTCGACCAGGACCTTGAAGCCTGACGCCTCCTCGCCAAGGCGACGGGATGAATACCACCGTCCGTCTTCTCGTGATGCGTCGCGAACGTCAGGCCCGCCTCGCGCGCGGCCTGCTCGCCCAGGCCCACTGAGGCCAGAGACGGCAGGGTGAAGAGAACGCTCGGCACGATCGAATAATCGGGTCTGACGGTGTTGCCTTCGAGCAGGTTCATCGCCACGACGCGGGCGTCGTAGCCGGCGACCGGCGTCAGTCGTGGGCCGCCGGTGGCCGCGGCGTCCCCGGCGGCGTAGACGGCGGGATTTGTTACGCTTTGAAGGTAATCGTTCACCGTCACACCGCGGCGCTGATCCCACGCGACGCCGGCGGTGTCCAGACCGAGATCGTCGATTTCCGGTACTCGACCGGCGCCGTGGACGACGAGCGCGCCCTCGACGCGTCGCTCGGCGCCGGCCGTCGAGGCGTGGACGACGAACCCTTCGCCAGACCGCTCGATGCCGGTCACGCTGGTGCCAAGTTGGAGATCGATGCCGAGGGCGCGCGTGCGCGCCGCGAGCAGATAGACAAGATCGGGGTCGAACAACTCCAGCGGGCGCTCACCTCGGTGGAGAATCGTGACGCGCGCGCCGGCCCTCGCCGCGACGTGCGCGAATTCGAACGAAATGAACCCGCCACCCACGAAGACGACGCTCGATGGCAGATCGTCGAGCTCGAGAAATTGTTCGCTGGTAACAAGGTGCTCGCCGCCTGGAATACCGAGATCGACGGGTTTCGCTCCGGCAGCCACCAGGACGTGCCGCCCTTCCAACTCCTGGCCGCTGACCGCGACCGTTGTCGGCCCGATGAAACGCGCACGGCCGTGAAACGCCTCGATGCCCTTCCTGGCGAACCCCTCCTCGCGGTTGTGCGGCACCGCCGCGAGGAGCGACCGCTTGAACGCCATCAGGTCCCGCCATTCGATCCGCGCTCCACCCGGCACGATACCTTTTCCGTCCAGGCGGCGAATCGTGTCGATGGCTTCGGCGGCGCCTACGAGCACCTTCTTGGGATCGCAGCCCCGCAGCGCGCATGTGCCGCCAAACGGCCGCGAGTCCACGATGGCGACGGTCCACCCGGCAGCCCGGCACCGCGAGGCGACCCCCGCCGCCGCCGACCCTGTGCCAATGACGACAAGATCGAATCTCTTCTTCATTCGTGAATCCTATCCGGCGCAGCACGACAGCCGGCTCACGTCCGTCGTGAACGTCTGCGCCGCCAGCTTCAGGCCTTCGACCATCGTCAGGTACGGGAACAGCTGGTCGGCCAGATCGTGGACGGTCATGC
>JALZOC010000567.1 GCA_030857365.1 Acidobacteriota bacterium | reverse complement strand
ACGAACGCGACCTTCTCTGAGGCTCGAGCGTTGCTGCACCGACAATCAATAGAGGACCGCCTGCCTGAATCAGCGCGCCGGATGATGACCCACTCCGCTTCAAAGATCGGCGCCGTGCTGCTCGCACTCGGGACGCCGGCCCTGATCGTCGTCGTGTGGGCGGTTGTGTCTTCGGCGCAGCTCTTCCCCCCATCCCTCTTTCCGCACCCCTGGGACGTCGCGCGGGGTGTGTGGGTGGAGCTGAGAAGTGGCCGCCTGGTGAATGACGCCATCGCGTCGCTCTTCCGCGTCTCCGCTGGATTTCTGCTTGCGGTCATCCTGGGTGTGCCGGCGGGGCTGATACTGGGACACTCGGCGGGTGCGCGCGCCGCCTTTCTGCCGCTGGTCAACTTTTTCCGAAGCCTGTCCCCGCTGGCGTGGATACCGTTCGCCATCCTGTGGCTGGGCATCGGCGACCCGCCGGCCATCTTTCTGATCTTCATGTCAGCGTTCTTTCCGATCGTGGTCTCGACGACCGCCGCCGTCGCGGGCATTGCCAGCGTGTTCTTCCGGGTAGCGCGCGACCTCGGCATCCGTGGACCGGAGCTGTTGAGCGCGGTGACGCTGCCGGCCATCGCCCCCCAGGTCATCACCACCCTGCGGGTCGCCGCCGGACTATCGTGGCTCGTCGTCGTCGCCGCCGAGATGATCGCCGGGCGCGACGGCCTCGGGTTTGCGGTGTGGGACGCGCGAAACGGGCTTCGTATCGATCTGCTGGCCGCCGCCATGCTCGTCATCGGCGTGATCGGCGCCGCGCTGGACCGGCTGCTCGTGCAGCTCACCAGGATCCCGAGCGTGCGATGGGGATACGACCGATGAGCGTGCCGCTTCTCCGCCTTGAAGGCGTCACGGTGACATTTGACGGGGTTGCGGTCCTCGGCGGCATCGATCTGGACGTGCGCGACGGAGAATTTGTCGCGCTCGTGGGTCCCTCCGGCTGTGGCAAGACAACGCTGCTGAACGTGTGCTCGGGCTGGTTGCCGCCGAGCGCAGGACACGTGCACCGGCCCGGGCGCCTCCGGATGGTGTTCCAGCAGGACGGGCTGTTTCCCTGGCTGACCGTCGCCGAGAACATCCTGCTGGGATTGAGGCAGGTGCCGGATCGAGGACAGCGGCGCCCGCGCGCGGACGCGCTGCTCGATCTCATCGGGCTGAGGGAGTTCGCCGGGGCCTACCCTCATCAGCTCTCGGGCGGGATGCGTCAGCGGGTCGAGCTGGCCCGCGCACTCGCAGGCGAGACGCCGCTGTTGCTGATGGACGAGCCATTCTCGTCGCTCGATTACCTGGCGCGGCTCAAGATGCGATGGGAGCTGGCGCGGATCCTGCGCCAGCAGCCACGGACCGTGATCCTCGTCACCCACGATATCGAGGAAGCTGCGCAGCTCGCGGATCGCGTGCTGGTGTTGTCCGAGCGACCGGCGCGCGTGAGCGACGAAGTCGTGCTCGACATGCCGCGGCCGAGAGATTCCACGCATCCCACGGTTGTGAACGCGGTTCATCGAATCCTGTCGGTGCTGGGGCTGGAGGCGGCCGTTGACCGGGGAACTGCGATCACACCGACTGTCGCGACCGCTCGGGAGAGGGACACATGAGCGCGATATCATGGCCGTTCGTTCGCTGGGGGGTGGGGGCGATTGCCTTCGTCGCGGTCCTCGCGACGCTGCGCTTCCATCCGTGGCAGCGGCCGATCCCCGTGGCATCGGCTCCCAGCGAGACCCTCGCCGTCGGGTTTCTCCCCGTCACCTGCCATCTGACGTGCCCGGTCACCGACTACGCCTCCAGAACGAGCCACGCCACACGCTTCGAGTCGCAGCGCTTTACCGACTTTCCGACGGTGGTGGAGACGATGAAGAGCGGGCGGCTCGATGCGACGTTCATGATCGCACCGCTGGCGATGAAGCTGCGTGAGCAGGGGGTCAAGGTCCGGATTGCCTACCTCGGGCACAGGGATGGATCCACCGTCATCGTGCGCAAGGACCTTGCGGCCCGGTCCCTCAGGGACCTCGAGGGACGCGTGTTTGCGATCCCCAGCAAATACAGCAACCAGTACCTCGTCATCCGCAAACTGATGAAGGACGAGAACCTGGACCCTGGTGCTATCCGCTTCGTCGAGCTGCCGCCGCCCGACATGCCCGGCGCGCTCGCCAGCCAGGCCATCGACGCGTACTTCGTCGGCGAGCCGCACGCCGCGCGCGCGGAGCTCGACGGCTCGGGCCGGGTCCTGTACCACGCAAAGGACATCTGGCCGCGCTTCATCTCGTGCGTGCTGGTCGTGACCGAGCGGCTCATCGCCGCACGTCCGGCCGCGGTCCGTGACCTGGTCCGCGGCATTGCAGAAAGCGGAGAATGGGCAGAAACCCATCGGGTCGACGCCGCGCGGCTGGTCTCCCCGTACTTCCGGCAGGACGAGTCGCTCATCCGCTACGTGCTCACGCAACCCCCCGACCGTGTCAGCTATCGGATGCTCACGCCCCGCGATGAGGAGATGCAGACGATTGCCGACATGGCGCTCGAGGCCGGCATCCTCGAGCGACGGCTCGACGTGCGAGGACTGGTGGATCGGGCCTTCATCCCGTCGGACATCGCCCCCGCCCGTATCGATCTGCCCGGTTCCAACTGACGAGGGTTGAAAAACATCACGGCTCGACCGGCTCAGGGCGCGGCCAGTTGCGACCCGGGGACGTTGCCGGGCGACCGCCTCGGGCTACACTACGGCTTCCTCAGTTGAGCGCTTGGCTCAGTGGTAGAGCACCGCCTTCACACGGTGGGGGTCAATGGTTCGAATCCATTCGCCTCGCGCCATGCGTCCGTGTGGGCGGGTGCGTCCAATGCAAACAGTCCGAAGAAGACACTCACTAGCGTGCCCAGAATCCGTGCGCTCCACCGCGTTCAACACCGTCGCCGGCACGGCCGGCACCAGGATCTTCGTCCAGGATGTCGGCCCCGACGGGCTCGTCTCGCGCAACGACAACGCGGATTCCTC
>JALZOC010000566.1 GCA_030857365.1 Acidobacteriota bacterium | reverse complement strand
CCCGAACCCCGGTATACCTCAATCGACGATCTGATCGCGCGGACGAGCGTCCGCCGTGACGAGCTGGCGACGCTCGCGGAGATTGGTGCCCTGAACGCCTTCGGATTCGATCGGCGGAGTGCACTCTGGCAGGTGGAGCGCGCAGTGCGGCCGTCGGGAGAGCTGTTCGCGGGAATCGATGTGTCCTTCCGCCTGCCCAGCCTGTGCGAAGGCAACGGCGGTCCGCCGAGGCCCGAGTCCCCCTTGCGTCCAATGACCGCCCCGGAACGCCTCATGGCGGATTACGCGGGAACGAGCCTGACGATCGGACCGCATCCCCTGGCGCTTCGTCGTGCGGAGCTGGCGCTTCGCGGTGTGTTGCGGGCCAGCGATCTTCCGCACGCGCGCAGTGGCCGGCGTGTGCGGGTTGCCGGGGCGGTCATCACGCGTCAGCGCCCGGGCACGGCGAAAGGATTCGTGTTCCTGACACTCGAGGACGAAACTGGCATTGCGAACGTCATCGTGACGCCGGATCTCTTCACGGAACAGCGGCACGCACTCGTGGGCGAACCCTACCTGCTGATCGAAGGGACGCTGCAAATTCAGGAAGGGGTGACCGCGGTCAAGGCCGAGCGCGTCGTCGGCCTGTCCGGCGGCGGACCCGAGCCGCAGTCCCATGATTTTCGGTAAGGCGATTCACCCGCGAGCACACGCAAAGGTTGAGCTATTGGCCCATCTATTGCACAATTCTTGCGAACATGGCCGGCGCTGCCGGGGGAGGAGCCGATAGTGCCGGGAGTGCAGAGGCGAGCCACGAGGTCGACACGGTCCGGAGCGTCCCTTCGATGTGGTGTGTCCGTCGCAGCCGCCCTGTTCCTGGCCTCCTCGTGCATCACCACACGCATCAAGTCCACGCTGCCGGGGCCGCCCACGGCCGAACAGATTGCCGAGCTATGGGTCCGTCCCGAACCCGGCCGGAATCTGTTCCACGGCGTCGGAGGACCACGGCTCGCCCCTGATCCGGCTGCCCGCTACACGGTTGTGGAAATCAAGCGTTCCGGCTACAGCCGGGGATACACCGTGCAGGATGCGGCGAACCGGGAGTGGAGCGTGAAGTTCCCGCCCGAGGCCGGCACCGAAGTGGCGGCGTCGCGCATTCTATGGGGCCTCGGCTACCATCAGCCGCCCATCTATCACGTGGCCCGCTGGGACGCGCAGAAGGCCACGTCGCCGAATCCCCAGCTGCCCGCCCGTTTCCGGGAAAAGAACCCCGATCTGCACAGGCTCGATGCCGGCGACGAGTGGTCCTATCATCAGAACCCGTTCGTCGGCACGCCGGAACTGAACGGGCTCCTCGTGCTGCAGGCGATGCTCGGGAACTCCGACCTGAAGCCGGCGCAGAACGTGATCTACACGTTGAAGGACCCGTTCGAAGGCGCCACGCGGTGGTATGTCGCCCGCGATCTCGGACAGACCTTCGGCCGGACGGGCGTGGTCGATGCCCCCCGCGGCGACCCCGCGGTCTTCGAGCAGACGCCCTTCATCACCGGTGTCGCGCGCGGCAAAGTGCAGCTCGATTACCGTGGCCGTCACCGAGCGCTGTTCCGGAATCTGACTCCGGCCGACGTCCGGTGGATCTGCACCCGGCTTGCGCGCCTGACCGACGAGCAGTGGCAGGACGCGTTCCGCGCGGGCGGATTTGCGCCGCCGGTCGCCAATCGCTTCATCCGCCGGATGAAGCAGAAAATTGCCGAAGGCCTCGCCCTGAAAGATTGATGCGCCACAGACGCTCTCCCCTCGGCTCTGTCCCGGCGGCGGCCTTTGCGCTGCTGCTCCTGTTGATGCAGGGCGTGTTGCTGGCGCAGCCGCCGAACGAAGCGCAACCGCCGCCGGCCGGCACCTTCTCGCGCCTCCTCGAAGCCGAAGTGGATTCAATCCACCCGATGCGCGACCTTTACGCCGCGCTCGTGCGCCTCCCGCTGGCCGCCGTGCTCGGCGCGGCGCTTGCGCTGCGACCGAGGCGGAAGGGGACGCCCCGACGCGATCAGGCGGTGATCCAGACCCAGATCATCCTCGCGGTCGTCGGGGCCCTCATCATGCTGGTCGTAGGCGCGAGTCTTGCGCGCGCCTTTGGCATCGTCGGCGCCGCGAACCTGATTCGATATCGTTCGAAGATCGAGGATCCGAAAGATGCCGTCGTCATGCTCAGTTCGCTTGCCGTCGGCCTCGCCGCCGGTGTCGGCATCTATGCGATGGCGGTGTTTTCGACCCTCTTTCTCGTCGGCCTCCTGTGGATCATCGAATCGTTCGAAGCCGATCCGACGCAGCGGTTCTCGCTGAACGTGAAGGCC
Organism: Acidobacteriota bacterium; assembly: GCA_030857365.1. Classification (GTDB taxonomy): domain Bacteria; phylum Acidobacteriota; class Vicinamibacteria; order Vicinamibacterales; family 2-12-FULL-66-21; genus JALZOC01. The sequence continues at coordinate 697 of JALZOC010000566.1, read as the reverse complement.
GGCAAGGAGACCGACACGCTGCGGCCCAAGGTGGAGGCTATCCTGAAGCGCTTCGGCCTGCGGTTCGAGCTGCGCATGTCGTCGGACGAAGAGCTCTGCTACGATGTGCACATGCCGCTCGAGCTTCAGACGGATCGCGTGTCGAACGCGATCCTCCGCCTCGATCCTGATGGCCACGCCGCCGTCGAATGGTCGGAGAAGAAGCCAAAGTCGACGTGAAGCTCATCATCCAGCCGAGTGCCGGCCTTGCCCCCCTTGTGCAGGCCGTCCGCAGCGCGAAGCGGCGGATCGACGTCGTCATCTTCCGATTCGACCGCAGCGAGCTCGAGAAGGCGCTCGAAGCCGCGGTCGCCCGCGGCGTGACCGTCCGCGCGCTCATCGCCCACACGAACCGGGGCGGAGACAAGGTCCTGCGGAAGCTGGAGCTGCGGCTCCTCGACGCGGGAGTCTCCGTCGCCCGGTCCGCCGACGACCTCCCGCGTTACCACGGCAAGATGATGATCGTCGACGATACGTTATTCGTGTTCGGCTTCAATTACACGAAAGTCGACATCGAGAAGAGCCGCAGCTTCGGAATCTCCACGAAGGACAAGCGCATGGTGAAGGAAGCCACTGCGCTGTTCGAAGCAGACCGGACGCGGCAGGCGTACGCGCCAGGGCACGACCACCTGGGCGTGAGCCCGGAATCGTCCCGGGC
>JALZOC010000069.1 GCA_030857365.1 Acidobacteriota bacterium | reverse complement strand
GCCGACTCGCCGACCATCTGGTGGCGCACTTCGACGGCGCGCTTGAGCGTGGTGTTCTCGTCGCGCAGCCGCTCGTGCTCGAGCGCGTTCTTCACGGTCACGAGCACCCGATCGCTTCCGAGCGGCTTCTCGATGAAATCGAGCGCACCCCGCTTGATCGAGCTGGCGACCTCCTCCTTGCTCGCGTGCCCGGAAATGACGACGACCGGCAGCGTCTCGCGGGAGGCGTGCAGCCGCTGCAGGACTTCGAGACCATCCATGCCGGGCATCTTGACGTCGAGGAAGACCAGGTCGGGCGCTTCCCGCTCCGCGAGGCTGAGCCCCTCGGCTCCGCCGGACGCCTCGAGGACCTCGTACCCCTCGTACTCGAGGATCATCCGGAGCGACTTCCGGATCTCCGCTTCGTCGTCGACGATGAGAATTCGTGACTTCATTCGGTTGGAGCTTCTCGCCTGAGGGTGCGCCGGCCGCGCCTCCGCGGGAGCGGCGCGTCCGCCCGGTGCGCCCGGCGTGTGTCTGGGGAAAACGGGGCGCGCCTCACTCGACCGTGACCGTCACGAGGGCCCGCTGCGCGAGGGCGGGATCGAAGCAGTAGAGGGCGAGCACGTCGCCCGGGCGCGCCGAGGCGAGGATTCGCTGGTAGTCCGCGACGGACCGGATGGGCGTGCGGTTGATCTCCATGATGACGAACCCGCGCCGCACGGCGGCGGAAAAGGCCGTGCCCGTCGGATCGACACGCGCCACGATCACCCCGTCGATCGTTGGGGGAATGGCGAGCCGCCCGGCGAACGCCCGGTCCAGCTCGCGTACGGCGAGCCCCAGTGGCAGCTCCGGCTTCTGCACAGGGACCCGCGGCCGCGCCCGTCCACCCAGCCCGTCCTGCTTCTCCCCGTCGGCGCGGGCGGGACGCTCGGCCAGCTTCACCGGAAGCGTGAACCGCCGGGCATCACGGATGACGCCGAGCCGCGCGACCGTTCCGGGCTGGCGGGCCGAGATGTTGCGGATCAGCTCCTGGTTCGTCGCGACGGCGTGGCCCTCGACGTCGAGGATGACGTCGTACACGTGGAGGCCGGCGCGTTCGGCCGGCGATCCGGCCGTCACGTCCTGCACGAGCGCGCCGCGGGGGCTCTGGAGGCCCAGCGAGCGCTGGAGCGCGGGCGTCACGTCGGTGAGGAACACGCCCATGTAGCCGCGCGAGACCCGCCCGTGCGCCTTGAGCTGCGCCAGGATGCCGGCCGCCTGGTTGATCGGCACCGCGAACCCGATGTTGCTCGCACGCGAGCTGATCGCCGAGTTGATCCCGATGACCTCGCCGCGCGAGTTGATCAGGGGGCCGCCACTGTTGCCGAAGTTGATGGCCGCGTCGGTCTGGATGTAGTCGTCCAGGCTCGCATCGAACAGCTTCCGGCCGATGAAGCTGACGACCCCGACGGTGACGGAGTGCACGTAGCCGAGCGGGTTCCCAATGGCGCACACCCATTCGCCGACACGGAGCTCGTCGGAGTTGCCGAGGGGCGCCTCGGGGAGATCGCGGCTGCCCGCGATCTTCAACAGTGCCACGTCAATCGCCGGGTCCGTGCCGATCACCTCGCCGCGGAACGCACGCCCGTCGGCGAGTGTCACGGTGATCCGCTCGGCGGACTCGATGACGTGGTGGTTCGTGAGGATGAACCCCTCGCGGTCGATGAGGAACCCGCTGCCGGAGCCTTGCCGCGGTGTATCCAGATCCCGGGGACCGGGGGCCTCGCCGGGCCCGTCGCGGAAGAAGCTGCGGGGATCGCGCGCGTCGGCCCCTTTGGACGTGGAATCGATGTTCACCACCGCGCTGTTGATCCGCTCCGCCACGTCGGCGAAATTGACGAGCATCGGGGCCCCGGTGGCACCCGGGAAGCTGGCCCTGGCGGCCCGCGGCGGAAGCGGCCCCGGAGCGCTCGAGACCACGCGCGCCGGGGCGAACTCGCCGGCGAAAATCACCCCGACGAGGAACGCCACCATGGACGAGAGCGCGAGGCTGAGGAGCGTGAAGCGCCTGGACATTCGAAAGCTGCGTCAATCAATTATAAGCGCCTTGAGCTCGTCCTCGGTCAGAAGAGGCACCCCAAGCTGTTTTGCTTTCTCCAGCTTGCTGCCCGCTTCCAAGCCCACGATCACCCCGGTCGTCTTGCGGCTGACCGATCCGGTCACCTTGCCGCCGAGCCGCGCGATCGCGGCAACCGCCTCTTCCCTGGACATCGACTCGAGCGTGCCGGTCAGCACGAACGTCCGGCCCGCCAGCGCCCGCGCCGCCTCTCGGCCCGGCGGCGGCTGCTGCGAGCTCATGTTTACCCCCGCTTCCGCAAGCCTGGCGATGAGCGTGCGATTGTGCGGTTGGTCGGCAAATGCGCGCCACGAGGCGGCCACGACCGGCCCGATCTCCGGCACGGCCTGAAGCGCTTCGAACGGCGCATCCAGAAGCGCCTGCATCGTCCGGAAATGCCGCGCGAGGGTCGCGGCCGCCTTCTCCCCCACGTGCCGGATTCCGAGCGCGTAGATCAACCGGGAGAGATCGTTGGTCCTGCTCCGCGCCAGCTGCTCCACTACGTTGCGGCCGACCTTGCCGAGCTTGCGGGGCACGGCGCGTTCGGACCTGGGCGCGCGCGGCGTGACGACGAGGTTCTCGAGCTGCGGCGCCTCGAGGCGATACAGGTCGGCGAAATCCCGCACGAGTGCGCTGGCGAGCAGCTGGTCGACCAGCGATTCTCCGAGGCCCTCGATGTTCATCGCGCGTCGCGAGGCAAAGTGTTCGAGGCTCCGGCGCAGCCGTGCCGGGCACGAGGAATTCTCGCACCGCCAGACGACCTCGTCTTCGTCGCGCCGGAGCTCGCTGCCGCAGGCGGCGCAGGTCGCTGGCATCACCCACGGCCGCGATCCGGCAGGGCGAAGGCTCAAGACCGGTGCGACCACGCGCGGAATGACGTCGCCGGCCTTCTCGACAATCACCGTATCTCCCTCGCGGATGTCCTTCCGGGCCAGATCGTCGGCGTTGTGCAGTGTCGCGAGCGATATGGTCGAACCCGCGAGAAGCACCGGCTCGAGGACCGCAAACGGCGTGTTCGCCCCCGTGCGCCCGACGTTCACGTCGATGCGGAGCAGCTTCGTGTGCGCCTGCACGGCGGGGAACTTGAAGGCGATCGCCCAGCGCGGAAACTTGGCCGTCCGTCCAAGCCGCTCGCGGAGCGCCAGGTCGTCCACTTTGATGACCACGCCGTCGGTGTCGAACTCCAGCTCGCGACGGCCATCCGCCCAGGAACTGCAGAACCCGAGCACGTCGTCCAGCCCGGCACATGCACGGAAGTGCGGTTCGACCGGCAGCCCCCACGCCCGCAGCTTTGCGAGTGTGGCGCTGTGGCTTCCGCCGCCGTGGCTTCCGCCTTCCGCATCGACCAGCTGATACGTGAACGCTCCGAGCCTGCGGCGCGCCACGAGCGCCGGATCCAGATTGCGCATGGTCCCGGCCGCGGCATTCCTGGGGTTCTGGAACAGGGGCTCGCCTGCCTCTTCGCGCTCCCGGTTGATGCGGGCGAACGTGGAGCGGGGCAGGAACAGTTCGCCGCGCACCTCGACGCGCCCCGGCGGCCCCTGGCGCAGGGCCAGAGGAATGGCGCGGATCGTCCTCACGTTGGAGGTCACGTCCTCCCCGCGGGCGCCGTCGCCACGAGTGGCCCCCCGAACCAGCCGCCCGTCTTCGTACGTGAGCGCAATGCTGAGGCCGTCGATCTTCAGCTCCGCGACGTATGCGACCGTCGTGTCGCCGAGCCCCGCCCCCTTGCGGACCCGTTCGTCGAATGCGCGAAGCTCCTCCTCGCTGTAGGCGTTGTCGAGGCTGAGCATCGGCACGAGATGTTCGACCGTCGCAAACCCCTCGACGGGACGTCCACCGACGCGCTGCGTGGGGGAATCGGCGGTGACGAGGTCCGGGTGGTCGCGCTCGAGCGCTTCGAGCTCCTTGACGAGCGCGTCGAACCGTTCGTCGGCGATCTCCGGATCGTTGTGGACGTAGTAGCGCTCCTCGTGATGACGGATTTCCTCACGGAGACGCGCGAGACGGTCGGCGGAATCCATGCCAGTCTGAAGGTCGAACGCTGAAGCCTCACGTAGTGACGTTCGAACTTCAGACTTTCATCTGTCTCTGGCGAGCACGTAGTCGGGCAGGGCCATCAGGGCATCCCGCTCGCGACTGGCGGGGAAGGCCGCGAGACAGCCCTTCGCCCGGCTGGCGTATTCGACCGCGCGCTCGTAGGCCAGGTCGGTGGCACGATGCTCCCGCAGCAGCGCGAGGATGTCCCGCCACTGGTCCGGCGTGACGGCCCGCTCCTGCACCACGCCCCGGACCAGCCGGTCCGACTCGGCTCCGCCACGCTGCAGGAGCAGGATGATCGGCAGCGTGACCTTTCCTTCGCGCAGGTCGCCGCCGATCGGCTTCCCCAGCGCCGCCTGGTCGGCGGTGTAGTCGAGCAGATCGTCCACCAGCTGGAACGCGACGCCCAGGTTGAAGCCGTACTCGCGCAGCGCCGTCTCCTGCGCCGGCGTGACCCCGCCGAGCATGCCCCCGATCTGCGCGCAGCCGCCGAAGAGAAACGCCGTTTTCCGGCGGATGATTTCGAAGTGGTCTTCCTCCGAGATATCGACATCGCCCGCCTTGGTGAGCTGGTAGAGCTCTCCCTCGATCATGCGGAGCGTAACGTCGCAGAGCAGCCGGATGATTTCCAGCGAGTCCTGCGTCAGCGCCAACGCCATGGACTTGATGTACAGGTAATCGCCGAGCAGCACCGTGATGTCGTTGCCCCAGCGCGAGTGGACGGCCAGGCGTCCGCGCCGCAGGTCGGCGCCGTCGATAATGTCGTCGTGCACGAGGGTCGCCGTGTGGATGAACTCGACGACCGAGGCGTACAGCACGGCGCGGTCGCCCGTGTAGCCGCTCAACCGCGACGCCATGAGAAGCACGGCGGGACGCACCCGCTTGCCGCCGCTCTTCTGGATGTACCGGCCGATCTCGGGGATGAGCGCCACGCGCGACTGGATATGCCGGACGAATTCCTGTTCGACGGCCTCGAGATCTTCCCGGATGGGCTCGAAGATTTGCGCCAGGTCGGCGGCGGCCGAAGGGTTCTGCGCTGTGTCGCTCAATGGAGTGTCAAAGTTCAGCCGTTAGGGACCGCTTTCACAATACTGAACTTGCGCGCGGAGTGTCAACGCGCTAAGCCCTTACGCAGCTATCAGCTATCAGCGATCAGACGTCAGTTTGCGGCGGTTTCGACGCCCCAGGTTCCCGCAGGACCCCCCACCTGAGATGAATGATCCTGCAGCTGAGAGCCCGCAACGAATCCAGCCGAGAGCTGAGCGCTGTGAATGAGCCGGGCTGAAAGCTGATGGCTGAGAACTGACGGCTGCCCGTCACGCTGTGAACAGCCTCCCGAAGTTCGCGTTCACCTGCTCGATCAGGTCCTCCACCGGCACGTCCCGGACGGTCGCAAGCGCCTCATAGATCCGCGCGACGTGCGCCGGCTCGTTTCGGCGCCCGCGGAACGGCACGGGCGCAAGGTACGGGGCATCCGTCTCGCCGAGCAGGCGTCCCGCCGGGGTGAGCTTCGCGGCCTCGTGGAGCGCCGCCGCCCGGGGGAACGTCACGATACCGGCGAATGACAGGTAGAACCCCAGCTCGAGGGCGGCACGCGCCATGTCGCTGTCGCCGGTGAAGCAATGGAACACACCGCGGACGTCCCCGGCGCCCTCCTCGCGAAGGATTTGGAAGGTGTCTTCCGCTGCCTCGCGTGTGTGGATCGCAATCGGCAGGCGAAGCTCGCGGGCGGTGGCGACCTGCGCACGGAAGATCTCCTGCTGAACGCGGCGTGGAGACAGGTCGTAGTGATAGTCCAGCCCAATCTCCCCGATTGCGCAGGCGCCCTCCGCATCCACGCTCTTCCGCACGGTTTCGACGGCGCGGTTCACCTCGCCGGCGAACTCCCCCGCGTGGTGGGGATGAATCCCGCTCGCAAAACGGATCCCTGGCCACGCCTTCCGGACAACCGCCGCGCGGGCCGACTCCGCCTCGTCGCCCGCTCCGAGAATGCACACGGCTGTCGTGACCCCCGCCCCGACCGCCCGCGCCACGACCGCATCGAGATCCGCCGCGAATTCCTCACCGGCGAGATGGCAATGGGAGTCGATCATCTCAACAGCTATCAGTTCGCAGCTGACAGCTGCCTCATCTCACCCTTGCCCCGGGGGGCACGTCCTCGCCGACGCTGAGCAGCGTCGGCTTTCCACCCTCGGGACTGGCGGCCAGCACCATGCCGTTGGACTCGATGCCCATGAGCTTCGCGGGTTTGAGGTTGAACACAATCACGATCGTCCGCCCGACGAGCGCCTCGGGCTCGTACGCCTCCGCGATCCCGGCGACGAGGGTGCGCTGTTCGGCGCCGGCGTCAATCGTCAGCTTGATCAGCTTGCGTGAGTTCGGCACTTTCTCGGCGGCCAGGACCTTGGCGGTGCGGAGGTCCACCTTCATGAACTCGTCCATGCTGATCCGCTCGTCGGCGGTCTGTGCGCCAGCCGCGGTGGCCGGCGGGGAGGCGGGCTCGGCCGATGGCGATGGGGTGACCGGTGGCTTCGCATCTTGCACGTGTCTGCTCCTGTCCGAAGTGCCGGGGTCCCGGCCGGTTTGTCCCGCGCTTGAAACCCTGCCGGTCCCGGCGTCGGTCTCCGCCGCGGGCTTCGCGACCCGCGACGCCTGTGTGCTGTTGGTTCCCGGCTCCGCGCGGGGCCAGAGGGCGTCCGCCCTGGCGATGGCCCGCTCGCCGGAGTTCCGCCAATCGGCGTCTCCGATGCGGAGCCGCCGGGCGGGGGTGGCCTCGCCGACGCGGCGGAGAATTTCCGCAGCCGATCGCGGCATGATCGGCAGCAGCAGCACCGCCGCGACGCGCAGCGCCTCGGCGACGTCGAACAGCACCTGGCTCAGGTCCTCCGCGCGCGCGGGATCACGCGCCAGTGCCCAGGGCTCGGTCGCGGCGATGTACTCGTTGGCTGCATCGACGATCCGGAACGCCGCGGCGGCGCCCCCTTCCAGGGCGAACAGGTCCATCTGGCGCCGGTAGTCGGCGACGTTGTCGCGGGCCACCTGTGCGAGACGGCCCGGGCTCCCGGTTGCCGCCACACGGCCAGCGCGATACTTCTCGGCCATCGCGGCGATGCGGCTCACCAGGTTGCCGAGGTTGTTCGCCAGATCGACGTTGTACCGCTCCTCGAACCGATCCCAGGTGAAATCCCCGTCGCTGCCAAATCCGATCTCCTTGACGAGATAGAGCCGCAGCGGATCGGGTCCGAATCGCTGTGCCGCTTCCAGAGGGTCGACGGCCGTGCCGAGCGACTTGCTCATCTTCTCGCCCTTGAAATTGACCCACCCGTGGCCGAAAATCCTGCGGGGCACCGGCAGTCCGGCGCTCATCAGCATCGCGGGCCAGATCACCGCGTGGAACCGCGTGATGTCCTTGCCGATGACGTGCAGATCGGCCGGCCACCACCGCTCGACCATCGCGGCGTCGGTGCCGAAACCGACGGCCGACAGGTAGTTGATGAGGGCGTCGACCCAGACGTAAATGACGCTCGACGGGTCGTCCGGCATCGGAATGCCCCACGACTGCCCCGCGCGGCTGACGGAGATGTCCTCGAGCCCCCCCTCTATCAGCCTGACGATCTCGTTGCGGCGCACGTCGGGCACCAGGAAGTCGCCCTGCGCCGCGAAGTGCTGCAGCAGCCGGTCGCGATACCGCGAGAGCCGGAAAAAATGATTCTTCTCCCGGATCCAGTCCGGGGTCGTCCGGTGGATCGGACAGGTGCCCTCCACCAGGTCCTTCTCCTGCTTGAACGCCTCGCAGGAGACGCAGTACCACCCCTCGTAGTGCCCCTCGAAGATGTCGCCCGCCGCGGCCATCCGCCGCAGCATCTCCTGCACGCCCGCCTTGTGACGCGGCTCGGTGGTGCGGATGAAGTCGTCGAACGAGATGTCCAGGCGGGCCCACACGTCCAGGAACTCCCGCGCCATCCGATCGCAATAGGCGAGTGGATCCTCGCCGCCTTCCCGCGCCTTCTTGAAGACGTTCTGGGAATGCTCGTCGTTGCCCATCACAAAGTGCGTGTCGACGCCGCACAGCCGCTGGTAGCGCGCGATGACGTCGGCGGCGATCTTCTCGTAGGCCGTCCCGAGGTGTGGGCGGCTGTTCACATAGTCGATCGCCGTCGTGATGTAGAAGCGCGGCATGTTGATTCAGCTTCCGGCTTCCGGCTTCCCGAGCCCCGAGTCCCGGGTCCCGAGCCCCGAATCGAGCCATGCCTTCATGGCAATCGCCTGAACGTCCTTGATCGCCATCGCGCGCTCGGCCGCGACGCGCGCGCAGTCGTCGAACTCCGCGGCCGCGTTCAGGACACGCCCGTCCCGGGTTGCCACTTTGAACCGGATGCGTCCGAGCGGAGTGTCCACGGCCAGTACTTCGCGGTCGAGCCGATCCCGAAGCATCTCGATGTAGCGCACGCCGATGGTCGTGGTGTGCGTGAACAGGACTGCCGCGATCGCCTCCCGATCGTCCGGGGGCGCGAGAACGGTGACGAGCGTGCCGGGCCGGTTCTTCTTCATCTGAACGGCCGCGTAGAACACGTCGAGCGCGCCTGCGTCCGACAGCCGCTCCATCAACGGCCCGAAGAGCTGCGGGTTCATGTCGTCGATTTCGCATTCGATCGACACGACGCGCTCCGCCGCCGCGGCCGCCTCCCCCTCACCCACGAGGAGGCGGAGGACGTTGGGATTCCCCCTGAAGTC
>JALZOC010000565.1 GCA_030857365.1 Acidobacteriota bacterium | reverse complement strand
CTCTACCGCCACGTCCACCCTCCGCGTCCTTCAAGTGGGAACGGTTCGCGTGTTCCGACTCGTCCGCGTGCGTGGGCGCAGGCGGCCTGGCGTCGCCTTCCGCTTGCTGCCACCGCGCGGATCGGTGACGTCGTTTACGGCAGGCTGTAGCCATGCCGCCCCGTCGCCGGCCCGGACCCCGGACATCGCCACCGTCGTCACGCTCGCGCCCACGACGCCGGCTCCATCAGGACCATCGTTCAATGGTGCGCCGCCTCGCCATCCTCGGCGGCACCACCACGTGGGGAGACGTGCGTGCCGCGCTGCGCCAGCTCGCCGTGCCCGGCCGGCTCGTGGAGGGCCCGGCCCTCCCCGCGTACGAGCGCGCCTTCGCCGACCGGGTCGGCGCCGCCCATGCGGTCGCGTTCGCACACGGCCGCGTGGGTCTATACGGGCTCCTGCGCGCGCTCGGCATCGGCGAGGGCGACGAGGTCCTCGTCCCCGTTCCGACGCACATCGTCGTCCCCAACGCGGTGCGCTATGCCGGCGCCCGGCCGGTGTACGTCGACTGCCGCCTGAACACGTACAACACCGACCTCGAGGAGGCCGGACGCAGCGTCGGCCCGCGGACCCGCGCCATCCTCGTCCAGCACACGTTCGGCAACCCCGCCGATCTTGATGCGGTCCTCGCCTTCGCCGAGCGCCACGGGATCGAGGTGGTCGAGGACTGCGTGCATGCGCTGGGCGCGACCTACGCCGGTCGACCGGTCGGGAGCTTCGGCCGAGCGGCGTTTTTCAGCACCGAGGAGACGAAGACGATCTCGACGACGATGGGTGGCGTCGCGGTCACCGACGACGGGCAGCTTGCCGCCGCGCTACGCGCGTTCCAGGCGGGCTGCGCGCCGCCGTCACGGTGGCTCGTCGGGCGCTACCTGCTCAAGCTGATCGGCTACCACGTCCTCACACAGCCGCACCTGCATCGGCTCACCCGCCCGCTGTACGAGCTGGCCGGCCGGCGCAACCCCCTGCCCGGCCCGACGACCGAGGTCGAGCGGACCGGGCGGCGCCCGCCCGACTACGAGCAGCGCTTCAGCAACGCCCAGGCGGTGCTCGGCCTGCGCCAGCTGCGCCGCCTGGAGGGCAATGTCGCCCACCGGCGGCGCATCGCCCGGGCGTACGCGGCGGCGGGCCTCAAGCCGCCCGCGTTGCCGCGGGCCGCGGACCCGGCACTGGTGCGCTTCCCGGTGTGGGTATCCGACCGCGAGACCGCGGTCCGCGCGCTGTCGGCGCGCACGGTGGTGGGGCTGTGGTTTACCTCGGTCCTCGAGGAGGCTGCGTCGCCGCAGCATGGTGGCTACGAGGATGGCTCCTGTCCCAACGCTGAGGCGGCGGCGCGCCACCTGATCAATCTCCCGACGCATCAGCGCGTGCGCGAGGCCGACGCGCGGGCACTGGCGGAGCTGGTGCGAGCCGTGGACGCCGGCTGATGCCTACGCTCGTCGGGGCCGGTGCGGGACCAGGCACCTTGATCTGGTGCAAGTGCCTCATGCCGCGCGCGGTGGAGAGGCAGACGACGGCGGATAGGGTCGTGAGGGCGACGAGCACCGCGTCGGTGACCCGACTGACGGTGTCGCGGCGGATGTCGCACCCGTGACCGCGACAGCTGCGCGGCGATGTCGCGCATTGAAATGCCGCCGACCTGGAGCGCCGAAGGCACGACCCGCCGCTGGAGGTGGTGATCACCCTGCCCGGCTCGCCGCCCGATCGATGCTTTCACCTGCAGGTGGTTGACCTGCGCGACGGCTTGGCGCAAGTCGAACGTCGCTCGTCTCCCGCACGCGCCGGCACGTCCGCGAGGCCAGGTGCGTGGGCGTCGAGGCCCGCCCGCGCCTGGGACGCTGGAGCACTCGAGGAGTTCTATGCCCTGCACCTGCGGACGGGTCCGCGACTCGGGGTGCCACGCAGTGAAACGCGTTCGTTTGCGACCTGGCCGGGCTGTTCGCTCCCGAGCGCAGCTTCCGTCGCCGTGGCGCGCTCGAGAGCAGGCGGTGCGCAGCGTTCCTCGGGCGAGACGCAGGAGTCGCTGGCCTACCCGTAGCTCGGCACGTGCCCTTGCCGTTCGCGCCATCACGGGCCGAGCGAGCGGCCACGGCCCTGATCCGCAAGGGCCGCCGTCATCGGTCGCGCGATCAGCGAGGGAAGAGGGGCTCAGGCCGCCGGGGGCGGCTCCAGCGTGACCTCGCCGGAGTCCAGGTCGCAGCAAGCCCAGCCATCGGCTCCGTTCGGGGAGCCGCCGGCGTCTCGCGCACGCCACCAGGCGGCGACCTCGCGGGGAAGCGCCTTCCAAAGGCCCTCCCGTTCTGCCATCGCATCCAGGAACGCCTGGTAGATTCCGAACTGGCGCTCGTCGCCCAGGTACCCCGGGTCGGGGTGGGACAGGCAATGGATGAGGCCATGCGCGCGCTCCAGCCGATCGACCTGTCGCAGCCACAAGTCGGGTGTGCGGTGCCTCAGCAGCGTGAAGAGCGTGTGATCTTGAGGAAGCGTGTAGGGGAGCTCCACCAAGTCATCGATCATGTAGGGCCACGGAGAGCAGCAGCCGCCCGGTTGCGGCTCGTAGGGATCGGAGTGGGGGACGCTGCAGTCGTAGGCGACAGGAAGCTCCGGTAGCCAGTCGAGCACGCGGTGTGTAGAGGGGGAGCGAAAACCGGTCGCCTCAAAGTCCTCAACGGCCTCTCCCAACGCCGGCTGCTGCTCCTCGAACTGTTCGCGAGAGGAGAACATCGACCGGTCGTGAAAGACCCCGTGCACGCCAATCTCGAACCCCCGCCCCTTCAGCTCCCTGACGATCCCCCAGTCGATCGGATACTGGCGGGCGACGATGTTGAAGGAGGAGCGTAGTCCCCGTTGCTCCTCTGCGTCGGCGACACGCACCGTGTTCAGGAGACCGGCCGCACTCTCGACGTCATGCGTGAGGATGAGCGCCGCGCGCGCCCGCCCGGGCCAGAACCAGCGGAAGCGCTGGCTGGGCCGGCCCGATGCCAGCGCGGCGC
>JALZOC010000068.1 GCA_030857365.1 Acidobacteriota bacterium | reverse complement strand
GCCCAATTCGACGTGGACTCAGGTCGGCAATGCAATCCCGTCGGCCGACGGCGTCGTCGACTACGTGACCGTCGACATTGACACGTTGGTGAACGGCGCGCGTTACACGTATTTCGCGGTCGCGGTTTTCGCTGATGGTGTGCAGAGCGACGTGTCGAACCTCGTGACGATCACCGCCGTGATCAACGCGGCGCCGGGCCTGTCGCCGATCGGGAACCAGACGATCAGCGCGGACACAAGCGCGGGACCACTGGCAATTACGGTCACCGACGAGAGCGCGGCAACCGTCGCGCTGAGCGGATCGTCCAGCAACACCACGCTGGTGCCGAACAGCGGCATCGCGTTCGGTGGGAGCGGCGCGAACCGCACGGTCACGGTGACGCCGGCCGCCAATCAGACTGGCACGGCGACGATCACCATCACTGCAACCGATGCGTCCGGCAGTGTGGTGAGCACGAGCTTCCTGCTCACAGTTAACCCGGCGTACACTTTCACAGGGTTCCTGACGCCGCTGGCGACGGCAGGCACCGACGCCGCACCGACGAATTCAGGGACGCTCACGTTCGGCAAGGCTGTACCAGTCAAGTGGCAGCTCGCGTTGACCGGCGTGAGGGTCTCCGACCTCGGAGCACTCGCCAGCCTCGAAGCCTTCCCGGGGAACGGGGCTGCCTCGAACACCACCTGTTCGACGAGCGGGCCCGCGCTCGTGCTCTTCGACTCGCGGCCGACTGGGAGCAGCACATATCGCTACGATGCGCGCAGCCAGCAGTTCATCTTCAACTGGGACACGACGGCGACGAACAAAGCGAACTGCTACCGGGTCCGCCTGACGCTGAACGACGGCAGCCCGGCGAGGGTGACGATCGTCAGATTCAGGTAGAGGTCAGGTCTTCGGGTGTGCCGACCGGGTACTCGGCGGGAGAGCAAGGCTCGTGTCTGGCCCGCGCAGGCCGGTCCAGAAACTCGGCTTCAGACTTGGAGAGCCGAAAGCCTATTTGGCGTCGGCACGGCGGCGGGCGTCGGGAACGAGAGGATCCTCGGTCGAGTTCCCTCGGATGTCCAGGTACGCGCGGTACGATTCAGCGGCGCGGGCGCTTTTCAGCCCTTCTCGGACCCGCCCCTGGTAGTAATACACCGCCGGGAACATGCCGTAGGTGGGATCTTCATCCAGGAACAACGACATCGCTTCGCCGCGTCGCCTGATGCAGCGGTCGAACTCGGAGTCCGCCTGCGGAAAAGCGCCCGCAGCCAGATACGCGCGTCCGAGCTCGAAGTGTCCGATCCACGTATCGAGCAGCCGGTTCGCTTCCGTGAGCGTCTGAACCGCCTCCCTGGGCTTGTTGCCGTGCAGCGCCGTCAGCCCTTCGATGATCTTCGCGTACGCCTGCGGTTCGGCCTGGAGTTCGGCGGCCAGCGAGCCTAGCAGCGGCCGCGCGCGTGCCGCGGCACCCGCCTCCACGAACACGCGTGCCGCGAGAAACCTGATTTTCACAGAACTGCTGCTCGAGAGCGCCTTGTCCGCGGCGATGAGCGGGGCGCCCTCCTGGGCGTGCAGCAGGTGCGCGTGGGCGAGTGCCACGAACTTGTTCGCCGCGAGGTCCGAGTCGCCCGCCGCGGCATCGGCGGCGGCACCGCGAGACAGGATCTGGGCGGCTTCGGAGAACCGCCCTTCGTAGACTGCCAGATCACCCAGCCCAGAGGCCGTATAGGATGCTCCCCGGTCGTCCACCCTGCCGAGCGTGGTGTACGTTTGCGCCGCCTCGGCGAGCCGCCCCTGCCCGAGCTGAGCGAACGCGAGTGCGAGCAGGCCGAACAGCCCGGGCTGCTCCATGGCGCGAACCTCCTGTTCCGCCGCCTGGAAGTCGCCACTGTAGTTCGCGTACAGCGCCAGGTTCTCGCGGTACAAGGGGCGGTTGGGCAGGATCTTGACGACCTGCCGCATCTGGTTGACTGCTTCCGGCAGGTTGCGAAGATACGTCTGGCAGAGTGCAAGGTTGTTGCGCGCGGCGGCGTCCGCCGAGTACTTCGCGATCAGGTCGCCGTACTCACGCACGCAGGCGGAGTAATCGTTCGTGAGGTAATAGAACAGTCCGCGTGTGCGATACGTCTCGCGCTCGGTCATCCCGTCGAGGTGGCGGATCGCCTCGCGCACGTACTTCTCGGCCTCCTGGTGCTTGTCGAGGTTTCGCGAGGCGATCGCAAGCCCCGCGTAAGCCAGCCCGAAATTGGGGTCCAGCTTTATGGCCCTCGAGAAGCTCTGGCGCGCCTCTTCGAACCGGCTTCGCGACAGCGCCTCCATGGCGGTTGCATACGCGCGCACGACTTCCAGATTGGTGGCAGACAGCGTCTCCATAGCGAACCGCTGCGCGGAGCCGGACGCGTCATCACCAAGCGCCTCACGCACGGAAGCCGCCAGAGCGGTTGCGGAGCCCAGTACCTGGTCACGGCCGGCGGCTCTGCGCGTTTCGTTCGTGATGACGTTGCCGGTGACCGCCTGCGTCGCCTTGAGTGAGACTTGATACCGGTTGCCCTGACGTGCGACGGAACCGCTAAGAACGACCCCGAGCCCCTGCTTCACGGCAACCTGCGTCGCCGCCTGCTCGTCCAGCTGGTCTGGCGGACGAACTCCCAGGTTGCGGCTCATGGCGGTCCGGTCGTACGCGCTGATGAATCCTGCACCCTCGAGCGCCAGCTTCATCATGGGCTCGAGCGTACGATCGAACGCTGCATCGCCGGTCGTGTTCTGGAAGTCGGCGATCAGCACCGACACTGGATCGTGCTGCACCGGGGCCTCGGGCCGACGCGCAGCCACCCACCAGGTGAAACCGATCAACGAGGCAACGAGCGCCACGACGACCGTGACGGCCGGCCACGTGAGACGCCGGATGATCGGCAGCGACTTGCCGCGGTCGTCAAGTTTGCCCAGGTCGGCGATGAGCTCCGCCGTCGTCGCATACCGGGCGTTCGCGTCCGTCTGTATGCACTTGGTGATCACCCGGTCGAACGCTTCAGGGATCGTGGGATCGATCGACCGCGGAGACGGCGGTGTTTCCGTCATGCGTAGATTCAGTTCGGCGACCACGCTGTCGGTTCGGCTCGCCCGCAGCCGCCCGAGCAGCAGATCGTAGAGAATCAGTCCGAACGCATAGATGTCGGCCCGCTGGTCGACCTGTTCCGCGCGAGCCTGCTCGGGGGCCATGTACTCGATGGTCCCGACGACGGAACCGCTGAGCGTCTGGCCGGCGGCGTGCGCCACGCGGATCCTGCCATCGGCGTCACGGGCGGTGAGCGTCTTCGCGCCGGAGGTCGCGACACCGAAGTCCATGATGAGCGCTTCACCCTCTGCGCCGATCATGATGTTCGCCGGCTTCAAGTCTCGATGGACGACCCCTGCGTCATGAGCCGCTGCGAGGCCAGACGCCACCTGACGGGCGATCCCCATCACGCGCTCGACCGGGAGTTTTCCTTCCCGCTTCAGGATGGTCGCGAGGTCCTCTCCCTCCAGGTACGGCATCGTGATGTACTTGATGCCGTCGACTTCTCCCATGTCGTGGACGCGGACGATGTTCTTGTGCGTAACCTGGCGGGCGAGAAGGAGCTCTTGTTTGAACCGCCTCTCGAGGAGGCGTGCCGTCACCGGGTCCGCGGCGATCTCAGGACGAACCGTTTTCAGCGCGACGACCACCCCCAGCGCACGGTCCCACGCCTCGTACACGGCACCCATGCCCCCCGCTCCGAGAAGCTTCTGGATCTCGTACCGCGTACCAAGCGGCCGGCCGACGAGGTCGTGTGCCGTATATTTGCTCGAAATGGGAGCCGCACGGCTGCCCCCGAGCCGAGCGGGTGCGCTCAGCAGAGTGCTTGGCGGCGCGACGCCGGTCTCGGCGTCCGCGTCGAACGAATCGTAGGCTGCCGTCGATGCCGAACTCCACTCCTCCCCCCCCCGCCTCGAGGAACGTTGCGACGGATCGCCATTGCCGGACGGTGGTAGAACCCCGAAGCGAGTGATGTCTGGATCGAGCGGGCCGGGGGGCGGGGTTCCCAGTGTGGTGGCATCCGGATCCGCAACACGGGCAGTCTCTGGCGAGACACGCGCAACTGCCGGCTTCTCCCTCGCCTCGAGCGAGGCGCCGCACGAGGCGCACGGCTGGGCGCGCCCAGCATTGCGATGGCCGCAGGTCGGACAGATCGTCACGTTCGTGGTGCTGGTGTCACTGGGGATGTTGCCCTGTCCGAAGACCGGGACGGTTCACAGTATGACACTTCCCTGCCCAGGCAGCGCGGCCGGGGGTCTCCGGTACACCCAGTCGCAGGCGGCAGCATGCCGAGTCGACGATCACCACGCATTGATGTTCGACCGCACGGGCGAGCAGGCGATACGCCTGTGTGTCTCCTTGTGTCCGCGATCCCGAGATCACGCGACTCATTCGTGCGCGTCCGGAAGGCTCGAAGCGACGGTCAAGATTTCGCCCCTGGATTCGCTTTTCGGCGAGGGCGAGAACGCAGCGCGGGTGTGGCCGCCTTCGCACGTTCATTCTGTTTCCGCATGGCCGTCATCTCGGACATCGATCTGGTATCCTCGGCGCCATGGTCATCAAGGCCTCGGCGGCGGCCGAAATCCGGCAGCTGATTGAGGCGCTCGCGGGGAGCGACGAAGTCCGGCGCGAGACCGCGGTTGCGCGGCTGAGCGTCATTGGTCCACGGGCCGTCGACCGCCTGATTGCCGCCTACGGGACGGCGACCACGCGCGAACTGAAAGTCGCGGTGCTGCGCGCGCTCGACGTGGCGCGGGACCCGCGGGCGGTGGCCGTCGCACGCGAGGCGATCGCGGACGGAGGCGACGTCGCCCTCGCGGGCGTCGCCGTCCTGGCCACGCTCCTCGACGGGGACACAGCCTCGGTCCGCGCCGGCGTCCTGGAGATACTCGTGGCCACCTCGCTCGACAAGACCGCCGCGCGGCGCGTGCGCCTTGCATCGTTCCAGGCGATCGAGCACCTGCCGAAAATCGGTCAGCAGATGGCCGCTGCACTGCAGAGCGACCCGGACGAAGCCCTCAGCGCAGGTGCGCACGCCGCGCCGGGCGAGAGGGCGGCGGCGGACGCCGTCTGGCAGGATGCGCTCGAAGGGCGCCTGCCCGACAATCCCGCCCTGCTGCGAGACGTCGCACGAACACGAGCGCCCGTGGCGCCCCTGGGCGCTCTGCAGAAGATGATCGAGCTGGTCCGCGTACGCGAAGGGTCGATCGGCGCAGGGCCCAGGCGCGACGAGTGGCGCGGCGCCAGGGGCGCGCTGCATCAGACCCTGGCGCTCCGCGGCAGCCGGGTGGCGGTGTACGACCTGCGGGAAACGATCGAGGAGGCGCGCGGGCCCCTTCCCGTATCGTTCCTGGCCGCGCTGCACGTGGTGGGAGACGAGTCCTGCGTGGAGTCGCTGGCTGGCGCGTATGCCAGGACTCCTGCTGACGAAGCGCGATGGCGCCATCAGCTCGGGGCGGCATTCCGCGCCATCGCCCGGCGCGAAAAAATCACCCGGCGGCACGCGGCCTTCAAGCGCGTCGCGGCGCGATGGCCGGACGCGGCGCGCGAGCTCAGTACGTAACGGTGCAACGCGCAGCGGAAGCGGCGCGCTACGTGCCTAATACGACTTGGCGAACCAGGCTTCCACTGATGCGGGCTGTCCGCACCGCACGCACGTCCCTGCCGCGGACCCGCTGCCAAGAGGGATATTGCGAAGCGTGGCCTGCGTGTCTGCCTTGATCTGCGCCTCGCACTCGCCGCTCCCGCACCACCGGGCGATGAGGAACCCCGGACGCCCCTCCATCGCCACCTTGAACTCGTCGTACGTCGCGACGCGCTGCGTATGCTCCTCGCGAAACCGGAGCGCGCGGGCGTACAGCGCGGCCTGGATATCATCCAGCAGCCGCAGCACAGAGTCGGCCAGGCCCTCAATCGCCGTGGGCAGCTTCTCGCGCGTATCGCGCCGCGCCAGCATGACCTGCGCCTTCTCGATATCCTTTGGTCCGATCTCGAGACGGACGGGCACGCCGCGCATCTCCCATTCGGCGTACTTCCAGCCCGGGCTGTACTCGTCGCGATCGTCGAGCATCACGCGGACGCCATGCGCGACCAGGGCATCCCGGATGTCGCGCGCTTTCGGCAGCACGGTTTCCTGCCAGTTTCCCCGCGGGATCGGCACGATGACCACCTGATACGGCGCAATGCGGGGCGGAAGGATGAGGCCGCTGTCGTCCCCATGCGTCATGATGAGGCCGCCGATCAGGCGCGTTGAGACGCCCCACGAGGTCGTCCAGGCGTTCTGGACGGTTTTGTCCCGCCCCTGGAACTGGATCTCGAACGCCTTGGCGAAGTTCTGCCCGAGGTTGTGCGAGGTCCCCGCCTGCAGCGCGCGGCCGTCGCCCATGAGCGCCTCGATGGAGAACGTGCGCGACGCGCCTGCGAACTTCTCGCTCTCGCTTTTCTGGCCAGCCACGACCGGCATCCCGAGCTCGGTCTCGACGAATTCCTTGTAGAGCGCCAGGATCTTCATCGTTTCGTCCTGCGCCTCCGCCTCCGTCTCGTGCGCGGTGTGCCCCTCCTGCCACAAGAACTCTGTCGTCCTCAGGAACGGCCGCGTGACTTTCTCCCACCGGACCACGTTCGCCCACTGGTTGATCAGCACGGGCAGATCGCGCCACGATTTGATCCATTTGGCGTACATCGTGCCGATGATGACTTCCGACGTCGGGCGGATCGCGAGCCGCTCCTCCAGGTCCTCGTCACCGCCGCGCGTGACCCAGGCTACCTGGGGTGAGAAGCCTTCGACGTGCTCGGCTTCGCGCGTGAGCAGCTTTTCAGGGATGAAGAGCGGGAAGTAGGCGTTGACGTGTCCGGTGGCTTTGAAGCGCCTGTCGAGCCCCTGCTGAATGAGCTCCCAGATGGCGTACCCATAGGGGCGAATCGCCATGCAGCCCTTGACGGGCGTGTAGTCGGCGAGCTCAGCCTTGCGCACGACATCGAGGTACCAGCGCGAAAAATCCTCCGACTGCGGCGTGATCTCCGTGACGAGGGCGTCCTTTTTCGGGTTCTCCGCCCCCCTCTTCTCTTTTTTGCCAGCCCCGTCCCTGCCGCCCTGCCCGCCGATCTGCTCCGCCATCAATCTTGAAACCTCACCAACAGCTCTCAGCTTTCAGCTCTCAGCGCCCTGACTTCGTTCGAACGTCAGCCTTCGACCTTCAGCTTTTCTTCCGTCACGCTGCGCTTCCAGTCTATATCGTCGCGTTCGGGAAAGTCCGAGCGGTAGTGCCCGCCACGGCTCTCTTCCCGCCGCAGCGCCGCCCTGGCAATGAGCCTCCCGACGGTCAGAATGCTGGCGCGGCGCCAGCCGTTCGCATCGAGCGGGCCGCCGTCGTTCAGGTGGGCGTCGAGATGACGCCAGGCGGGTTCGAGCTCGGCCAACGCCCGCTCGAGTCCGCCACGGTCGCGGAACAATCCGACCTCCCGCCACAACACCGCCTGAATCTCGGCGGCATCCATCGATTCGGCAGAAGCGAACCCTGCAGAACCAGGCAGAACTCTGTCGAACCCCGCAGAACCCGCAGCACCTGTGGCCCCCCTGGCACCTCTGGCACGCTTTTCCGCGTCCCCTCTCATGGCCCGTCCGGCCCGCGCGCCGAACACCAGCCCCTCGAGCAATGAATTGCTGGCCAGCCGGTTGGCGCCGTGGACGCCCGTGCAGGCCACCTCCCCGGCGGCAAAGAGCCCTGGCACGGTCGTGCGGCCATCGATGTCGGACTGGACGCCCCCCATCACGTAATGGGCCGCCGGGCCGACGGGAATCCAATCTCTCGCCAGGTCGAGGCCGGCCCGCCGGCACGCATCCGAGATCAGCGGGAAGCGCTCGTGCACGAAGTCCGGATCCAGTTGCTCCAGCGACAGGAAGATCGCCCCGCCGGTCCTGGCCCCCTCGCGCACGATCGCGCGCGAGACGCGGTCGCGCGACGCGAGCTCCCCGGCCGGTTCGTAGCGGGCCATGAAGGCCTCTCCTGCCGCGTTGAGAAGCCTCGCCCCTTCTCCGCGAAGCGCCTCGGACAGCAGGAAACGCGGCTGACCGGGAACGTCGAGCGCCGTAGGGTGGAACTGGATGAACTCGAGATCCGCGACGGCGGCTCCCGCACGGTACGCCATGGCGATGCCGTCGCCGGTGGCCACGTGCGGGTTCGTGGTCTGGCTGTAGACCTGCCCGGCTCCACCCGTCGCAAGCAGCACGAGCGGCGCCCTCGCGACGGACAATGCTCCGTCGTCGCCAAGGAAGCGCGCACCCGCACAGCAGCCGTCCTCGACGACAAGGTCGACGACGCGTGCGTGGGCGTGCGTGCTCACCCGCGGCAGCGCCGACGCGCGCGCCCACAGCACACGTCCGATCTCCCGGCCGGTGGCATCGTGGGCGTGCAGCACCCGCCGCGCGCTGTGTGCCCCCTCGATGGCGAGCGCGGGCCGGCCGTCAGGCGCCCTGTCGAACCGGGCACCCCACTCGATCAGCTCTCTGACGTACCCGGGGCCGTCGTCCACGAGCACGCGCACGGCCCGCTCGTCGCACAGGCCGTCGCCGGCCGCGATCGTGTCCGCCGCGTGCAGCGCCGGCGTGTCGCCGGGCCCGACGGCCGCGGCAATGCCTCCCTGGGCATAACCGGTGTTGCCTTCGCTCGGCTCGGCCTTGGTGAGAATGAGAACGTCGCCGGCTCCGGCCAGCTCCGCGGCCGCGCGAAGTGCCGCGATGCCGCTGCCGACGATGATGAAATCCGCGCGAAGCTCCACGCTGATGCTGCTATCCTACCATCGCCCGTACTATGAGTTTTCC
>JALZOC010000564.1 GCA_030857365.1 Acidobacteriota bacterium | reverse complement strand
GCGCAAAGCCCCTCCCTTTTTAGGGGCGGGGTTGGGGAGGGGCTTTCGGACACATGCCAACTCAAGCACACGACGAGCAACTGCATCCCAACTCTTGCCACGAACAACCGTCTCACGACCGCCGAGTGCCAGTTGCCCGCGCAGGCTGGCATCGCGGCGCAGGCGGTCGAGGGCGTCCGCGAGCGCGTTGGGATCTTCGGGCGGGCAGAGCAGGCCATTGGCACCGTCGGCGATCAGGCCGGCGAGTTGACCGATCCGGCTGGCAACGACCGGGACGCCGGCGGCCATGTACTCATAGACCTTCAGCGGCGAGAAATAGAAGTTCGGGTTGTCCGGGTAGGGGGCGACAGCGACGTCCATCGATGCCAGCAGGCCCGGAATCTCAGACGGGTCGACCGAGCCAGTGAAGTGGGTCGCGTCCGAGAGGCCACGCGCGGCAAGGTCGGCCTCGATCCGCTCACGTTCGCCGCCATCGCCAGCGATCAGCAGGCGAGTCAGCGGCGCGCGCTGGTGAAGGAGATCGAACGCCTCGACCAGCGACGGCACGCCGTGCCACGGCTTGAGCCTGCCGACAAAGCCGACCGTAAAGACGCCCGGACCGGCTGGCAAGCTGGCGGGCTGGCCGGGAGCGAAGCGCGTGGTATTGACGCCGTTCGGGACGACGTGGACGTTTGCAGGGTCAACATCGAAACGTCGGATGTAGCTGGCAACCTCGTCAGAGACGGCCACGACTGCTGACGCGGCGCTGAACGCATTCTGCGCGACCATCAAGGCCGCGTCGCGGTTCAGCAGCCCGCGATGCTCGGCCTGCTCATCGATCAATGGCGCATTCACTTCGAGAATGCCGGGGACGCCGGCCTGGCGGGCAGCGAACATCCCGGCGCAGCTCCAGAGGGCATAGCGTTCGTAGACCAGGTCAAACGGGCCGTGGCGATCGAGTTCGCGCGTGAGGACTGTGTTGGCAGCCAGCGCTGCCTGTTCGCGGCTGGCCAGGTCGCCCTTCGGGACCGGAGGCAGCTCGTGGAGGGGAACGTCAGCCAGGTCGGCTGGGGGATCGCCGCCAACCCGTGTGGCGAACAGATCGACCTCGACGCCCAGGCCGCGCATGGCGCGGATCACCTCCTGGACATGGACCGAACACCCTTTCCGGCCAAAGACCGGCACGCCGGGGTCGGCGCTGATATATGCGAGTCTCATCCGGTTATCGCTCCAATGCTGATACTTGCCGTGGCTGAAACACGGTCTGTCATGCGTTCGATTGACGTTTGGGGATCGTGCGGACTGGCGTCAACCCCAATCGCCTGCCGCATGCGCGCCGCGTTGCGGTGAATGTCAAAATCGCCCGCGATCAGTTGGCGGGCCTGTTCAGCCAGTCGCACAGACAACGCCACATCGGTCAGGAGCCGTTCGAGCGCGTCGGCCAGCGCATGCGGATCACGCTGTGCGACCAGCAACCCGGTTTCCTCGTGGTGGAGGACTTCCGGGATGCCGGTCACGTCGGTCGAGACGCAAGGCGTTCCGAGCGCCATCGCTTCGAGCAGGACGGTTGGCAGGCCGTCGCGGTTGCCATCGGAGCCGTCAACGCACGGCGCGGCGAAAGCCGCCGCCCCCTGGACCAGGTGGATGACTTCCTGCTGCGGGCGTGGGCCGAGCAGCTCGACGTAATTCTCTAGTTCGTGCTTTCCGATCCGGGCGCGCACATCGACCTCCAGTTCACCTCCGCCAACGATCTGGCAGGTAAAGCGGACGCCGCGCCGGGCCAGTAGCCCACAGGCATCGACCAGAACATCGAAGCCCTTTTTCTCGACGATGCGGCCGACGGCGATGATCCGGGCCGGGCGGTCGAGCGGCGCGTCGTATGGGAAGCGCGCCAGATCGAGGCCGTTATAGACGCGCTCGACGCGCGCGGCGGCTGCGCCGAAGGTGTCATTCAAATAGGCGAGGTTGTAGTCGCTGACGGTAACAACCGACGCGGCGTCTGCCAGTTTGCGGCCCAGATCGTCGGGGCGGACGCTCTCGTGAAAAATGTCCTTAGCGTGGGCCGTGAACGAATACGGCAGACCGGCGAAGCGCGCGGCCAGCCGCGCAACCGAGGTGGCCGAACTGGCGAAATGCGCGTGCAGGTGGGTAATGCCTCGCTCGCGCGCATGCCGAGCCAGCAACAGTGCCTGATAAACATCCAGCCCGTCCTCACCGGCGGCGGCTGCCAGCGTTGCCCAGACACCGGGCAACAGCGCGCCTGCTCCTTCGACAGCAGACCAGAAATCGCCAGTTCGGACGCTCTTGTCGGGCAGGTAGGTCACGCCAGCGCGGACGCGGGCGAGTGCGTCCTGAAAGTGGGTGTCGACTGGGGGACGCAACGAGAAGATTTCAACATCCAGTCCGGCTGCTTCATGTGCCAGGATCTCGTTGACGATGAACGTCTCCGAGAAGCGCGGGTAGCGCTTGACGACATAGCCGATGCGGGCTTGCGGGTTACGCAACGTAGACATATTCGCCTCCGACCGGCACGTTCAGCGTCCAGGCGATCCGAGCAGGCGCGGTCAGCAGTTCCTCCAGCAAGTCCGGCAGTCGGTCGAGGCCGTTGAGGTTGATGAGGTCGCGGGCGCGTGTCGCCGGAGGCAGGTCCGCGGTGAGCCACTCGCTGAGCGCAGCGGGCGTGACGGCGTTCGGATGCAGGGCATCGATGAGACCAAGCTGGCGCAGGCGCTCGGCGCGGATCCACTGCTCGCGGCGCGGCGTGACGCGCGGCACGACCAGGGCGGGCTTCGCGAAGGCAAGTAGTTCGCAGACGGTGTTGTAACCGCCCATCGCGATCACACGGTCGGCGCGGTTCAGCAGCAGCGGCGGTTCCGGAAGGAAGTCGAGGACGCGCAAGCGTGGATTGTCGCAGGCTGCCGCTTGCAGTTGCCGCAGGCCATCGCCGGGCATGTTTCAAGGCTAGGGAGGGTTTGTGAAAGGCACGTTAATCGCTGGTGAGAGACTTCTCATACTCATGCTGTGTGAGAGGATTCTCATATGCGTCTCACCCGACGCTCA
>JALZOC010000563.1 GCA_030857365.1 Acidobacteriota bacterium | reverse complement strand
GCATGAAGCCCATCTGAAAGAAGATGCCGGACCGTTCGACCGCGCCCTTTATCGCCCAGGCCTCGTCGAGCGAAATCGACAGCGGCTTCTCGCAGAAGACGGCCTTCCCCGAGGCCGCAGCTACTTCCGTCACCGCACGGTGCGTGCTCGTCGGCGTGACGATGACGACGGCGTCGACCGACCGGTGGTTGATGACCTCGTCCGGATTCGTGGTGCCGAGCGGCACGTCGAATTCCCCGGTGATCTCGTCAACCGCGGATCGATCCACGTCGGCAACGGCGACGAGCCGCGTGCACGCGATGCGGGTCGACAGGTCGCGGGCGTAGATGCGTCCGAGGCGCCCCAAGCCGATGAGCCCGACGTTCAATTTCGTTCTGCCTGTGCTGCTGCCCGTCACTCGTTCTCCTTCGTTTGTCGGCCGGTCGTGTTCAGCGGGTGGCGGCCGAGCCGCCGCTTTTGGTCACGAGCGCGATGGGAACCTTCTGCTCGTCCGGCACGGACTCGCCGCGGAGCAGCCGTGCGGCGCTCTCGACGGCGATCCTGCCCATGTCGCGCGGCGACTGGGCCACGGAGGCCTCCATCCGCCCCGCCTCGATCATCTTGCGCGCATCGTCGAGCGCGTCGAAGCCGACGACGCGGATGCTGCCGGAGCGTCCGGCGGCGGCAATTGCTTCGACGGCGCCGAGCGCCATCAAGTCGCTGCAGGCGAACAGGGCGTCGATGTCGCGGTGCGCCTGCAGCATGTTCTGAAACACGGTGAAGCCGAGATCGCGCTCCCAGTTCGCCGGCTGGCTCGCCACGATCGTCATCCCCGGGTGCTTCTGGACGGCGTCGCGAAACCCGCGGAGGCGGGAGTCGCCGGTCTCGTGCCCCGGGATCCCCTCGAGGACGGCAACCCGGCCCTTGCCGCCTGTCGCTTTGGCCAGGTACTCCCCGGCGAGGCGCCCCCCTTCGTAGTTGTCGGAGCCGATGAACGAGGCGACCTTCAGCTGGTTGTCGGCCGCCGCCTTCGCGTCGACTCGAGTGTCCACGACGATCACGGGGACGCCCGCGCGGTTCGCCTTCACGATGGCGGAGGCTATCTCGCGGGAGCCGCTCGGCGTCACGACGAGCGCCCGGAGACCCGTCTGGAGCAGGTTCTCGATGATCTGCATCTGCTTCTCGACGTCGATCTCGCGCTCGGCCGCCTGCACGACCAGCTGAATGCCCTCCCGGTCCGCCGCCTCCTGCGCGCCACGCTGCATGTCCAGGAAGAACGGATGATTGAGCGTTTTCATGACGAACGCGACCTTCGGCGGTGCGCCTTCGTCGGTCGAGCCGCCGCGATTGCAGCCGGCGGCCAGGGCCAGAATCACGAGTCCGATCAACAGTCGACGGTCAAGCCGCGCCATGCCATCCCTCCATCACCGCCGATGCCGTTTCAGCGACATATCCACCAGGACCGCGCCGATGATCACCACCCCGATGACCACCTGCTGAATGAACGACGAGACGTTGAGCAGATTCAGCCCGTTTCTGAGGACACCCATGATGAGCGCGCCGATGAGCGCGCCCATGATGGTCCCTTCGCCCCCGAGCAGGCTCGTGCCTCCGATGACCGTTGCCGCGATGGCGTCGAGCTCATACATCGTCCCTGCCGTGGGCTGCGCCGAGTTCAGCCGCGCGGTGAGGATCACGGCCGCGGCAGCGCTCATCAGGCCGGCCACGCCGTAAATCGCGGTCTTGTGATACCGGACGTGCACGCCTGACAGGCGAGCCGCCTCTTCGTTGCCCCCGATGGCGTAGGCCGCGCGCCCGAATACGGTATTCGCGAGCACGAAATGCGCCACCGCATAGATGCCGGCGGCGATGAGCGCCGGCGCCGGAACCATGAGCACCCGGCCGGTGGCCAGCAGCCGGAACTCCTCGCCGAACCCGGAGATCGGGCGGCCTTCCGCCAGCATCAGCGCCGCGCCCCGCGCCACGCTCATCATACCGAGTGTGGCGATGAAGGGCGGCAGGCGGCCGAATGTGACCAGCGCGCCGTTGACCAGGCCGCACCCGAGCCCCACGGCGAGCGCGAGCGCGATGGCCAGCGGCGCGGCCACGCCGGCCTGGAGCGCGCTTCCGAGGGCGATGCCGGACAGGGCCAGGATCGATCCGACCGAGAGATCGATGCCGCCCGAGATGATCACGAACGTCATCCCCACCGCGACGATCGCGTTGATCGCCGTCTGTTCGAGCACGTTCAGCAGGTTGGAGACCGTCAGGAAGTGCGGCGTCGCCGCCCAGAGAATGGAGCAGAGCGCCAGCAGGCCCGCAAACGTTCCGAGCTGCCGCTTCGACTGTGCCTGAAGGAGGCGGGAGATCACGAAGGGCCCGGAGCGCTCACGAGGCCACCCCCAGGGCCGCGTTCAGCACGGCGGCCTCCGTCGCCTCTTCGCGCGCGAGCTCCGCCCGGACGGCGCCCGCACGCATGACCAGCACGCGATCGCTCATGCCGAGCACCTCGGGCAGATCGGACGAGATCATGAGCACGCCCGCTCCCTGTTCGACGACCCGGTTCATGAGGAGGTAGATCTCGTGCCGCGCGGCGACGTCGATGCCGCGCGTCGGCTCGTCGAAAATGAAGATGTCGGCCTGCGCGGCCAGCCACTTCGCGAGCACGACTTTCTGCTGGTTGCCGCCGCTCAGGTGCAACGCACTCTGCCCGGGTCCCTGCGTGCGGATCCGCAGGTCCACGATCGCCGCCTCGGCCTCGCGCCGCTCGGTCCGGTGATTCATGACACCAAAGCGGGACAGCGCGCGGAGGTGCGACAGCGCGATGTTGCGCTCCACCGCCAGCCCCAGCACGAGCCCCTGCTGCTTGCGATCCTCCGGCAGGAACGCGATCCGCGCGACGGCCGCATCGGCGGGCGAGGCGATCCGCGTGGGCGTTCCCCGGACCAGGATGCGCCCGCGATCGATGCGGTCCGCGCCGGCGATGGCGCGCGCGAGCCTGGTGCGGCCGGCGCCGACGAGGCCCGCAATGCCCACGATTTCTCCGCGGCGGAGGACGAACG
>JALZOC010000562.1:1210-3041 GCA_030857365.1 Acidobacteriota bacterium | reverse complement strand
CCGCGCGCGCACGGCGCCGGCTCGCGCATCCTCGATGGCTGGCGGGAGCCCTGACCCACCGGAGAGTGCGTCGTGCGAAAGCAGCGAGCCCGAGAGCCCCGGAATCATCGCGGGCCTCCGATTGCAATCAGGATCCCGGTAAGTTCCACGCTTCTGACAAGTTCCGTGTCCGAGGCCAGCGTGCCTAAACGTGCCCGCGAAGCCTCGAGCAGAGCGTCGTACGAGCGGCGTCGCGCTTCGAGGCCGCGCACGGCACGGCTGTCGAAGAGTCCAGCCTGCACCAGTTCCCTTGCCGCCGACGGCAGCGCCGCTGTCATGGCATGTTCCCGATCCCTCATGCGCAGGAGCGCGTGCCTGTGTGTTGCGGCCGCCGCGGCGAGATCCTCCGCCAGGGCAGCCAGGACAACCGCCTGGACCGCGGGCTCTCGATCGGCCAGAAAGAGGGTAGCGAGGCTCCGCGCGTCGGCAGCCGTTCGCATGGAGCCAGTTGCCCCTGCCGGTTCGCGCGCGCACGTCACGTGCCGGTAGACCGGCGCACCCCCGGTCGTCGACAGGCAGATCGCATAGATGCAGATGATTGAGGGCGGGAGGGAGGAACTCCTCAGCCACACAATCGTCGTATCAATCGGGATTTCGGGGCGCCGAAGGCCAGAGCGCGACAGCCATGTGCGCTGCATCCCGAGCCGGACCACCTCGGCGTCGGCCTCGCCGCGCAGCACGGCGGGTGCCGGGCACGCCACGTCCGGTGCGGGCGCGCGAGTGCACTCGGCATCCGGATCGATCGGGCGACCGTCCATGACCGCATCGGCTACTCGGGAGTCGCTCAGAGCGTCGACGAGACCCCCGAACGATGCCGTCGCCGAGCGCGCGCGCGCCGCGCGGCGGGCAAGGGGCGCCAGGACGAGGCGTTCTGCCGTGTCGCGTGCAACGAGCAGGACCTCGTGAACGCGACGGGCCTGGCCTATCCGATCCACCCGGCCGGTGCGTTGTTCGAGCCGGGCAGGGCTCCACGGGAGTTCGTAGTGGATGACAGCACGACAGCCGTGGTGAAGGTTCAGTCCTTCGGATGCGGCGTCGGTCGCAAGCAGGAGGCCTCCTCGCTCCCTGAATTCGCGCAGGAGGGCGAGACGTTCGCCTGCCGGCACTCCGCCGTGCAGCAGCTTCACGTCGTGCCCCCTGGCTGCCGCCGCACCCTGCAGCCTGTCGAGCGTGTCCCGAAATTCTGTGAATACGACGACGGGCTGGCGCATCCGCCCGAGGAGCCGAAGAAGCAGCCGTGCCTTCGACTCGGCGCGTGCCGCGTTCTCCGCGCACTCGGCGATTGCTGAAAGCCACCGGCGTTCCCGTACGGGGTCTTGCAGCCCCGGCGCGGCGAGAACCTCGCCGGGCGGCGCGTCCTCCACGGCGTCTCCCTCTCCTTCTGACTCATGGAGTGGCAGTCGAGGCTGGTACTCGTGAGGGATGTCGCCGCCTGCGGCGAGCAGCGTTAATCTTCGCCGTGCAGAGGCCGCGAGCGATCCCGCGCTCGACAGTGCGCGCTTCTTCAGAACGATCGCGGCGAGACGTGCCCGCGAGTCGCCGCGGGCTGTGGCCTCGCGACATACCTGGCGGGTGTAATCGTCCAGCAGCCGGTGCATGTGCCGCTCCGTCTCCGTCAGCCGAACCGGCAGCACCACTGTTCGTCGCCTCGAGTTCCTGCCTGCATCCCCGCGGGACCGCTGGAACAGCAGCAGCGGCGGACTCCCGGGGCCGAGTGCGCCAATCCGGCAAAGCGCATTGAACTGCTCGGTGTCGCCGGCGTGTGGCGTGGCCGTGAGCAGCAACACACGCC
>JALZOC010000562.1:0-1200 GCA_030857365.1 Acidobacteriota bacterium | reverse complement strand
GCGTGGACGGCGGTACCGCGCGCGGAGCCGAGCGACGCGGCGTGCGCTTCGTCCAGAACCATGATGTCCCAGTCGAGCGATTCCAGTGGGTGCAGGACCTCCGGACGTTTGAGGAAGTCGAAGGAGGAGATGTAGATCCCGGGCAGAATCCACGGGTTCACTTCAGCGGGCAGCACGCGGCTTACGCGTTCGAGCCACCCGGCGTCCGCCGGTATCGTGTCGAGCGCGAACCGGGTTGCCAGCTCGGTGCCCCACTGTTCGCGCAGGCCGGCGGGAACGATGACGAGGGCGCGGAAGGCGGGGCTGCGGGCGTGGAGCTCGGCCAGAACGAGCGCCGCCTGGATCGTCTTGCCGAGCCCCACTGCGTCCGCGATCATCACGCGTGCGATTCCCATGCGAAGCATCGCGAGCGCCGGCTCGAGCTGATAGGGCAGGAGATCGACCGAGCCCGAAGCTGCTGCCGTCAGGCCGCCGACGGGATGCGCCCGGGCGCCCGCGCGGCGCATTGCGTGCAGCCACCGGCGCGGACGACGGATCGCGATCGAGCGGGGAGGGCGGAGCTGCGCGGGGCGATCGAACGGGGTGAGGAGCGTGCGCTCCCCGGCCGCCGAGAGGAGCGTGCGCTCCGTGGACGAAGTAAGGAGCGTGCGCTCCGCGGAGCCGGCGAGATCGTCGGGTGCCAGACGAAGCGCTTCACAGTCGTGGAACGGCGTGCGTTCGACGACCGTCCATCGCCCGCCGCGCACGAGGATGCGATCTCCGGGGCGCCAGACCTGGGCGGCCGTTGACATGCACCGTGACGCAGGCAAGGACGCTGCCCGGCGCCTTCGGGTTCGCAACGCCGGCGTCCAGGCAGGCCTCAAGCTGATGAAGCACAAGGGGATGGCGGGTTGCGGCGTCTCTCAGCACGGAGCCATCGTGTACTGAGCTCCGCGAGAAGAGTGCAGAAAGCATGGGGCCGCTGCTGGTGCGGGGGTGCAGAACCTGCGAGCCCGATCCCCGATCCCCCTATTCCCCCGCGCGCATCTGATCGAGCGCGCGCCTCGACAAAATCAAAGGCGGTGCGCCCGGGGTCCGTGGTGCCGTCGAGGCTGGCACTCGCACCCGGCGAATCCGGCAGCCGTGCCCGTAGCTCACGCCGGCCACCTGCGGCGGCAGCGACAGACCCGCCATCACCTCGCGCAGTTCGTCGGCGGGGCT
>JALZOC010000002.1:20118-21571 GCA_030857365.1 Acidobacteriota bacterium | reverse complement strand
GGCGTACCCCTCGCTCGGGCAGGGATATGCGAACGCTGATCTCTACGCCTACTGGGCTGCGCGTGATCCCATTCAGACGTATGCGGCGCGGCTGGAAGGGGAGGGCCTCATCGAGCCAGGTGCCCTCGACGGCCTCAAGGCGGATGCCGAAGCGCTTGTCGAGGCGGAGGCGGCCCGCGTCGTCGCCGCTCCGTGGCCGAGCCCGGAGGAAGCGGCCACCGGCGTGCTGGCCGGTGAGCGCCCGCGCGTGCGGACGGAGCCGCTCGCCGGGCGCGACGCCAGCCACGCGGCCGAGGAGCCGCTGCCGCTGCTCGAACCTGGGCCGCCCTGCGATCGCCAGGGCAGCACCTTTCTCGAAGGGGTCATGTTCGGCGTACGCGACGCGCTCGAACGCGACCCCGCCGTGTTCGTCTTTGGCGAAGACGTGGGCGGGACCTACGGAAACGCCTTCCTGCTGCTCCGGCCGCTGCTGGAGCAGTTCGGCGACCGCATCGTGAACTCGACCCTCGCCGAAGGCGGCGTGCTGGGCGTGTGCGTCGGAGCCGCGCTGGCCGGCCAGCGTCCCATCGGCGAGATGCAGTTCAACGACTTCGTGGCGACCGGCTTCAACCAGCTGGTGAACAATGCGGCCAAGATCCGGTATCGATGGGGAGGCAGCGTTCCGATGGTGGTCCGCATGCCGTGGGGCGGCCTGCGCAACGCCGGCCCCTACCACAGTCAGAATACCGAGGCGTGGTTCTACCGCACCCCCGGCCTCAAGATCGTCGTCCCCTCGACGCCCTCCGACGCTCGTGCGCTCATGGCGAGCGCGGTGGCGGATCCCGATCCCGTCCTCTATTACGAGCACATC
Organism: Acidobacteriota bacterium; assembly: GCA_030857365.1. Lineage (GTDB taxonomy): Bacteria > Acidobacteriota > Vicinamibacteria > Vicinamibacterales > 2-12-FULL-66-21 > JALZOC01. The sequence goes on along the minus strand of JALZOC010000002.1, from coordinate 20,721 downwards.
GCGCTCTATCGCGACCCGCGCATCCGGCAGGTGCTCGAGGCCGCCGGCCCCGCCCCCGTCCCGATCGGGAAGGCGGCGCTGCGGCGGGCGGGGTCCGACCTGGCCCTCATCTCGTACGGCGCCTACGTGCATGTCGCCATGCGGGTCGCCCATCGGCTGGCTGCCGAGGGCATCCAGGCCTCGGTGCTCGACCTGAGGACGATCGCGCCACTGGATCGCGGTGCCGTCCTGGCACTCGCACGGCACTGCCACCGCGTGCTCGTGGTTCACGAGGACTCGCGCACCGGCGGCATCGGCGAGAGCATCGCCGCCATCATCCAGGAGGAGGCGTTCGAGTGGCTCGATGCCCCCGTTCGGGTGCTGGGGGCCCTCGACACTCCCGTGCCCTATTCGCCGCCCCTCGAGGAGTTCTTCCTGCCCGGCGAGGACGCGATCGTGGATGCGGCACGGCTGCTGGCGCGCTACTGACGGCGAGGGCGCCTGGCGGAGGCGCCTCTGTGTCCGGGATGCCGGATCGACGTGTCATTCTTGACACATCGGGCTGAACCTGCGACAATCTCATCCGTTCTCCCCCCCAACTCATCTCCCCTGGCAGCCTCTCGC
>JALZOC010000002.1:1318-20108 GCA_030857365.1 Acidobacteriota bacterium | reverse complement strand
CGTACCGGCGCGCTGTGACCCACGGGGCGAAGCTGTCCCTGTCTCTATAGAAAATGCGTGCTTCATCAGGCCTGAAATCGGCCGACGGCCAGCCGGCGGGCGCCGAATGCCGCGCAGCCACTCCGCTGCCGTTGCGGGGGGGATCCGACGCCGTGCAGCGTGCGCGGCAGGCGCTGGAGCTGGCGGCCGATCGCCGCACGCCGGTGCTGCTGCTGGGGGAAGAGGGTTGCCGGGCGCGGGCAGTGGTCGAACACCTGCAGGCGCGAATCGGCGGGCGCCGCCGGATCGTGTCCCTCAACTGCGGTGCCGCGGAACCCGCCGAGATCGATCGGCGGCTCTTCGGCGTGGCGAGCAAGCGGGCCGTTGCCCCGGACCTGGAGCGGCTCGGCCGCGGCTCGGCGCTGGTCGAAGCGGGGTCCGGCCTGCTGTTCCTGGAGAATGTGGACGAGCTTCCGGCATCCGCGCAGCGCCGGCTCGCACGGCTGCTCCGCGACGGAGAGGCGCGCGTCGAGTCCGGTCGCTCGATGGCGCTCTCCTTCCGGCTGGTGGCGTCTACGGTGCGCGATCTCGACGTCGAAGTGCGGGACGGGCGTTTCCGGGCCGACCTCCTCCGCCGGTTCGGCTCGTGCCGCATCACCATCCCGTCGCTCCGGCAGCGGCCCGGTGACCTGGCCCCCATCATCGATCGCCTGGTGCACGAAGCAGGGGGGCCGGCTCGCACCTTTACGCAGCCCGCCATTACCGTGCTGGCCGCGCTGCCCTGGACACGCAACATCGACGAGCTCGCCGGGGTGCTGGCGAAACTGCTTGCCGGCGCCGGCGCGGTCATCACCCAGGAGGACGTGCTCGCTCACCTTCCCATCGAAGGTGCGTTCTCCCGCCGGGACCTGACCGCCAGCCTGCGGGACGCCAGGCGCTGCTTCGAGCGCGACTACATTGCCGCGGTGCTCGAGCGCCACCGGTGGCGGATGAGCGAGGCGGCGCGAGCGCTAGGAATCGAACGGGCCAACCTGTATCGCAAGACCCGCCAGCTCGGGATCGTCAGAGTGGCGCGGGCTCACGTGTCATGAGGTGTTGAGCATGAGAGGCGTACGAACATCCTGGAGGCGGCTCGCCTGCGGCCTCGCCGCCGCTGCCGCGCTGGCGCCGTCCGGAGCTCACGCGCAGAGCCCGGATCCGGAGCGCCCGTCGGTGCGTCTCGGTCCGGTGGAACTCAGGCCGCGGCTTGCGTTCACCAACGTCGGCATCGACTTCAACGTGTTCAACGAAGCCACGAACCCGAAGCGGGACTTCACGTTCGTCGCCAAGCCCGACCTCGAGATGTCGGTGCATCCGGGGCGGCTGCGCCTTGCGTTCACGAGCGGGACGGAGTTCGTGTACTTCCGCGAGTACACGACCGAACGGAGCGTCAACCGCAGCTTCGGCACACGGGCCGATCTGGATCTGACGATCCTGAAACCGTTTGTCTCGGTCAGCTCAGGTCACACGAGCTCCCGGCCCAATTCGGAGATTGACGCCCGGGCGCGCCACCACCCGCGTCTGTATACCGCCGGCACGAAGCTCAAAATCGCCTCGCGCACCGAGATGGTCTTCACGGCGCGCGAGGGGCGCGACACCTACGACGAGGACGTGTACTTTCGCGGCGTTGAGCTCGCGCGAACGCTCGACGAAAGGGCCCGGAGCTACGAGGCCGCCTTCAATGTGGCGCTCACGCCGTTCACGACCGCGGGCCTGGTGGTCACGCGGGACGCGCAGCGCTTCGATCGATCGCCGCTCCGGGATTCCGACAGCTGGCGCATCGCGCCCACGGTCACCTTCAGTCCGCTCGGGTTGATCACGGGCAGCGCGTCGGTCGGCTACCGCCGGTTCACGGGGCTCGACCCGTCTCTACCCAGCTATAGCGGCCTGGTCTCGAACGGCACGATCGGGATCCTGTTCGTCAGCCGCTACAAGCTCGACACGTCGTTCACGAGAGACGTCCGCTACTCGTACGAAGAGGAGCTGCCGTACTACCTGGTCACGGGGCTTCGCGCGACGCTGGCCGCGCAGACGGTGGGCATGCTCGAGTTGCGCGTCCTCGGCAGCCGTGAGTCGATGGCCTACAGGGCGGTTGCGGCGCTGCCGGGGCACGATCGCGTGAGCAGCTATGGTGCCGGTGTCGGCTACCGCGTGGGCGACCGTGCTCGCCTCGTGCTCGACGTCGAGGTGTTCAACCGCACCTCCACTCTCGATACCGCCCGTGAATACCGCAACCCGCGCATCGCCGCGGGCCTGACGTGGGGAGCATTGAACCGATGATCACCGCACTGCTGACACTGCTGCTCTTCTGGGGACAGGATCCTGCCGCGCCCGCCGCGGCGCTGCCCCCCACCGCCGCGCAGATCGCCGCCGACGACTACCTCGTCGGGCCGCAGGACGTTCTGAGCCTCACCGTCTTCAACGACGACACGTTGTCGAGACCGGCGCTGGTCGTCGACAGCGATGGCACCGTCGACTGTCCCTACGTCGGCCGGCAGAAGGTCAGCGGCATGACCACACGGCAGATCGAGGAGATGCTTCGCGGCCTGCTCGGGCTCCGCAGAGATGCCACCGGCAAGGTCGTCGGCGGCTACCTCACCAACCCGAACCTCAATGTCAGCGTGAAGGACTTTCGCAGTCAGCGGGTCAATGTCATGGGCGCCGTCCGCAACCCCGGGTACGTCGAGCTGCAGGGGGACCCGACCCTCACCAGGGCGTTGTCGCAGGCCGGGTACCCGACCCCGGAGTCCGGCTCCTACGTGCAGATTACCCATGAGGATGATTCCGCTCCCACCGGACCCGATTCGCGCCAGGAACGGATTCCCCGGCAGGACATCGAGAACGGCCGGTCGAGCAGGATCCGGCTGCGTCCAGGCGATTCGGTCTTCGTGCCGCCCGCCGACAAGTTCTTCATCAGCGGCGAGGTGAGAACGGTGGGCCAGCTGGTCCTCAGCCAGGAGACCACCGTGCAGCAGGCCATCATCATGGCGGGTGGGGTGACGGACCGGGCCAACAAGAACCGGGTCCGCATCCGCCGCCTCGTCGATGGCAGGATCGTCGACATCAAGGCGAAGGATTCGACGGTCGTCCTGCCCGGCGATACCATCACGGTGGGCAGGCGCATCTTCTGAGGATCAGTCCGGACGCGCCGGTGCGCGTGCTCCATCTGTGCGCCGGTAATCTCTACGGGGGCGTCGAACGTATCGTCGCGGAGTGCGCCGCCGACCGCGCGCTCTCTCCGCGGATGGCTCCGACGTTCGCGGTGTGCTTCGAGGGACGCCTGGCCGGAGAAATCGACGCGTCGGGGGCGCCCTGCGCGCGGCTCGGTCCCGCACGCCTGCGCCGCCCGTGGACGATCCTGCGCGCACGTCGACGGCTCGCGAAGCTGCTTCGGGAGGGGCCTCCGCCCGTCGTGATCTGCCATTCCTCCTGGATGCTCGGACTCGCCGCGCCGGTGGTGCGGAAGGCCCGCGGCACACTCGTGCTCTGGGTGCACGACCGCGTCTCTCGTGCCAGCTGGCCCGAACGGTGGGCCGCGAGGACCCGGCCGGAGACGATCATCGCGAACAGCAGGTTTACCGGTGAGAGCGTCATCGCGCTCTATCCCGGGGCTTCGCACGCTGTCGTCTATGCGCCGGTCCGTGCGGACCTCTCAGGCCCCTCCAGGGCCAGCCTGCGCGAATCCATGGGGGTCCACCAGCAGACGCCGGTGATTCTCGTGGCGAGCCGATTCGAGCAGTGGAAGGGGCACCGCCCGCTCGTCGCCGCGCTGGCCGGGATTGCCGAGCCGTGGCAGCTCTGGATTGCCGGAGGGCCGCAGCGGCGCGATGAGGCCGCCCACGAACGCGATCTCAGGCACTATGTGGGCGCATCGGGCGCGGGGGATCGAGTGCGCTTCCTGGGAGAGCGGCGGGACATCGGGGCCTGCATGAGAGCCGCGGACATCCATTGCCAGCCGAACACAGCCGCCGAGCCCTTCGGGCTCGCCTTCGTCGAAGCGCTGTACGCCGGGATTCCCGTCGTGACCACGGCACTCGGGGGCGCCCTCGAGATCGTGACCGACGCCTGCGGCGTGCTCGTGGCTCCGGGCGACACCGCCGGGCTGCGGCGCGCGCTTCGGACGCTGGTGATGGATCAGGCAGCTCGACAGAGACTGGGCAGCGGCGGCCCGTCGCGGGCCCGCGAGCTGTGCGATCCAGGCCGGCAGCTCGCCGCACTCGCCGACGTCGTGTGCGCGGCAGATGCGAACCGCGTGTCCTCGTGAGCAGACTCCGCGGTCCGGAGGACCTCGCCCTTCGTGCGCGACAGACCCTCGGCTCGAGCGCGCCGGCGATATACCGGACCGTGGCAACGTTGCTCGCCGAACGCCGTGCCGGCGGCACGCTCGCCGACATCGGCTGCGGCGGCGGACATCTCTGGCGCGTGCTGCACGCCTCGTTCTCCCGCTGTGTCGGCGTGGATGCGCTCCGCTACGACGATCTGCCGGACGGCGTGGCGTTCGTGGCCGCCGATCTCGATCGGCTGCCGCTGCCGCTCGCTGACGCGTCCGCCGATGTGGTGACGGCGGTCGAAGTTGTCGAGCACCTGGAGAATCCGCGCGCATTCTGCCGCGAGCTGGCCCGCGTGGCGAAGCCGGGCGGCTGGATCGTCGTGACGACGCCGAACCAGCTCAGCCTGCTGAGTCTCCTGACACTGCTGCTGAAGAAGCGCTTCGGCGCGTTTCAGGATGCGTCGTATCCCGCGCACATCACGGCCCTCCTCGAGGTCGATCTCCGCCGCATTGCCGCCGAGTGTGGACTCGAAGCCGTCACGGTGTGTTACACGGGCCAGGGCCGGGTGCCGGGAACAGGCGCACACTATCCCGCGGCACTCTCGGCGGGTCTCCCGCGCCTGTTGTCGGACAACCTCGTGCTGATCGGGCGGGCGCATGGCTGACGGGCAGGCAGCGATGCGCCGCCAGTGCCGGGTCTCCGGCCCGGGGATGTCTCCGGACGTCCGCGCCGCGGAGCCCCGGCCGATGCGTGTTGCCTACATCAGCGTCTCGGATCAGATGGGCGGCTCCGAGGCGATGCTGCTGCAGACGGCGGCGGAGCTGCGGCGCTCCCGCCCGGCGTGGTCGCTGCACCTGGTGCTGCCCGGCGGGGGGCCTCTGGCCGATCGCGCCGCCGCACTCGGCATGCACGTGACGGTGCTTCCGATGCCCTCGTCACTTGCGCGCCTGGGCGAATCGGGCCTGCGGAGCATGCGGCGCGGCGCCGCGGGAGTGCGGCTCGTCAGGGCGGCGCTCGACCTGCCGGGCTACGAGCGCCAGCTGCGGACGGTGATGGAGAACGTGCGTCCGGACGTCCTCCACAGCAACGGCTTCAAGGCGCACGTCCTCGCGTCCCGCGCACGCCGGACCGGTCGCCATGTCCTGTGGCACGTCCATGAGTACATCAGCACCCGGCCGCTCACCCGGCGCCTGCTTCGCCACTACGCGGCCGGGGGGGCGCTGATTGTCGCGAACTCGGAAAGCGTCGCCTCGGACGTGCGAGGGGCCATCGGGGCGCGCACGGACGTACGCGTGATCTACAACGCTGTGGACCTCGGACGCTTTTCACCCGGCGGTGCCGCGGCGGATCTCGACCTGCTGGCGGGCCTTGCGCCCGCGCCGCCCGGTACGGTCCGTGTGGGCCTTGTCGCGACCTTCAGCAAGTGGAAGGGGCACGACACGTTTTTGCGTGCGGTGGCTGCGCTGCCGCTCTCCTGCCGCGTCCGCGCCTACATCGTTGGCGGCGCCGTTTATGACACGGACGGGAGCCAGTACTCGCTCGAGGAGCTGCGCGCGCTTGCCGCGGCCCACGGCGTGGGCGCCAGGGTGGGCTTCACAGGGTTCGTCCAGGACTCCGACCAGGTCATGCGCGCGCTCGACGTGATTGTGCACGCGAGCACCACCCCCGAACCGTTCGGCCTCGTCATCGCGGAAGCCATGGCCAGCGGGCGGCCCCTCGTGACGAGTGCCACCGGCGGAGCCGCGGAACTGGTCCGGGCGGGAGAGGACGCCCTGACGCATCGACCCGGCAATGCCGCCGACCTCAGCGCCGCGATCCAGGCGCTTGCCGGCGACTCGTCCCTGCGGACGCGGCTCGGGGAGGCGGCTCGCGCGACGGCCCTGCGCCGATTCGACGCGAGACGGCTCGCCGATGAATTCGCCAGCGCCTACGAGATGGCCGCCGGCCCGGCGGTGAGGGCGCACGCATGAACAGCATGGCTGCCGTCGGGCTCCAGGCCGCGCCGGCGATCGGCGTCGCGGCTCGCGAGCGGATCCCCTGGGGGTTCCCGGAGCTGTTCGTGATCAGCCAGACGGCGCTTCCGGCGCTGCTCTTCCTGCCGGGCAGCCAGGCGTTCCGCCTGCCCCTGCGATTCTCCGCGTTCGGCATCAGCCTCGCCGCGCTCGCATGGTGGCAGCTGCAAGCGCGCGACCGGCCTCCCGCGCACCGATCCTCCTCGTGGGCCGCGGCCGTCATCGCGCTGCTGGCGATCATGCTGTCCAGCCCGTACACATCGTCCCTGATGGGGGGCATCGCGCACCTGATGGTGTATGTCGCGGTGCTGGCGCCGCTCTTCTGGGTCCCGGTGTTCGTCCGCACTCCGGAACATCTCGCACGGTTGCTCGGGATCATCCTGATCTGCAGCGGCGTGAACTCCACCGTCGGCGTGCTGCAGGTGTACGACCCGATCCGATGGATGCCCACCCAGCTGTCGCATGTCGTTCTGGAAGGCGCTACCGGACTCGGCGCCGTGACCTACATGGGCCCCAACGGGCAGATGATCGTGCGGCCCCCCGGCCTGTTCGACACGCCTGGCGCCGTCGCCGGTCCGGGCATGTTCGCCGCACTCCTGGGCGTCGTGTTCGGCCTCAGCCCCATCGCGGCGTGGAAGCGCGCCGGCGCCTTCCTGCTCGCCGCCGCGGGAATCGCCGCGATCTACCTGAGCCAGGTGCGGATCAGCCTCGTCGTCACGCTCCTCATGTTCGGCGCGTACGCCGCGACGCTCGTCCTGCAGAGACGTGCCGCAAAGGCGACCGCCTTCAGCCTGCTCGCGGCGGGCGTCGTCGTGCTCAGCTTCCTCGTCGCCGTGACGCTCGGAGGCGCGAGCGTCCTCAACAGGTTCATGACGCTGTTCGCCGACGACCCGCTGGCCGTCTACTATCAGGCGCGCGGCGTGCAGCTCGACATCACGTTCAGCCAGCTGCTGTTCGACTATCCGCTCGGCGCGGGGCTCGGGCGGTGGGGGATGGCCGCGGGCTACTTCGGCACAGCGGGGCTCGAGGGAATCTGGGCGGAGATTCAAATCACCGGGTGGATGATCGACGGCGGGGTCGTGATGATCGGGCTCTACTGCGCGGCGATCGGCGCCGCGGCAGTGAGCCAGTACAGGCTCGCGATGCAGCAGCGGTATCCCCGCATCTCGGTCTGCGCCGGCGTCGTGTTTGCCGCGAACCTCGGGATAGCCGCGATGGTCTTCAGCTTCACTCCGTTCGTCACGCAGATCGGGATCCAGTTCTGGTTCCTTGCCGGCGCCCTCCACGGAGTGGCGTGCCACTACCGGTTGCAGGACGCATGAGCGACTGGCTGATCATCGCGGGAGACTTCACGCCGCTCGGCGGCATGGATCGGGCAAACCACGCCCTCGCGATGCATCTCGCCGCGCGCGGCGACACGCGGGTGCACGTCGTCGCCCACCGCGCCTGGCCGGACCTCCAGGCCCATCCCGCCGTGCGGTGGAGCCCGGTGCGCCGGCCGTTCCGATCGGACCTGGCCGGCGCGCCTCTGCTGGCGGCCGCGGCGCGGCGCCATTCGCGCCGGTTGCGGCCGGACCACGTGATCGCGAACGGCGGCAATGCGGACACACGCGACGTCACGTGGGTGCATTACCTCCACGCGGCGCACGTGCCCCAGGTGCGGGGGATACGCCGTCGCCTGCAGGCGCGGGTGGCGCACGCCTACTACCTGCGGCGCGAGCGGAAGGCGCTGCAGCGCGCCAGGCTGGTTCTCTGCAACAGCGAGCGGACCGCGCGGGACGTGCGCGATCACCTCGGGATCGATCGGGCGCGGACGAGGGTCGTCTATTACGGCTCGGACGCGGCGCAGTTTTCCCTCGTGTCCGACGACGAGCGGTCGGCGGCGAAGCGGGAGCTGGGGTGGGGAGAGGATCGCCCCGTGGCACTCTTCGCGGGGGCACTGGGCGATCGCCGCAAGGGATTCGATCGGCTGCTCGAGGCATGGGAGATCCTGTGCCGCGACCCGGCGTGGGATGCGGACCTCGCCGTCGCGGGCCACGGATCGGAGCTGGCCGGGTGGCGCCGCCGGGTGGTCGACCTCAGGATCGACCGGCGTGTGAGATTCCTGGGCTTCCGGCCCGACATCTCGCGCGTGATCGGGGCCTGCGATGTGATGGTCCATCCCGCGCGCTACGAGGCCTACGGTCTGGCCGTCCACGAGGCGATCTGCCGGGGACTGCCCGTCATCGTGAGTGCGCGCGCCGGCATTGCGGAACTGTATCCGCCGACGCTCGCGGACCTGCTCATTGCCGATGTCGAGGACACGGGAGAGATCGCGGATCGCCTCCACCGCTGGCGCTGGGACGTCGGATCCGCGGCGGCGCGGATCCGGCCGCTCTCGAACCGGCTCCGCGCCAGGACGTGGCGCGACATGGGAACCGATATCGAGCAGGCGGTCACCGCGTGATCGCCGCGGCGACGCCGATGTTCGACGCGCTGGACAGCTGCCAGGTGTGCGGAGGCGCCGGGCTGACGCGCGTGCACGACCTGACCTTCGACCTGGCGATCTACGCCGCGCAGGATCCGGAGCTCGCCGCCTATTCCGGCCAGACCCTCGGACTTGCGCAGTGTGGGGCGTGCGGATTCAGCCAGCCAACCGCTCTGCCGTCGCTGCCGCGGTTCTTCGATCGGCTGTATGACCAGCGGTGGTCCGACGACTGGATCCGGGCGGAGTACGACGCCCGATACAAGGACGCGATCTTTCGCGGGATCCTGCGCGCCATGGCCCGCCGCCTGGACCTGCCGCGCCGGCGGCTGCTCGATGTCGGCGCGCACGCCGGCCGCTTCATCGCACTCGCGCGTGCGGAGGGATGGGCCGCCGAGGGGCTGGAGCTCAATCCGCGGACCGCTGAGCATGCGTCGCGCCGGACGGGGGCGCCCGTGAGGCAGCTGAACGTCCACCAGGTGGACGTCCGCACCGCGGCGTACGACGCTGTCACGCTCACCGACGTCCTCGAGCACATTCCCGACCCGGTTCGCGTGCTCAGTCGTGTCGCCGCCCTGCTGGCGCCTGACGGGTGGGTCGCCGTGAAGGTGCCGTGCGGACCCGGCCAGCTGCGCAAGGAGCGGTGGCGCGGACGGCTGCGCCGGGGCTATCGGCCCACGGTGGCGGACAACCTGGTCCACGTGAACCACTTTTCTCCGGCGAGCCTGCGCATCGCCCTGGAACGCGCGGGGTTCTCCCGGGTCACGGTGACCCCGGGTGCGCCGGAGCTGCCTGACACGCCAGGGTGGCGCGGCATGCGGTCGCGGATGGTACGCCGATCGCTCTACTGCGTGGCTCGGACGCTCCCGGGCGGACTGCACCTGCCGGTCACCCTCAACCTGCAGGCGTATGCGCGCCGCGAATGACGGCACCAGCCCTCACGGTCGTCATTCCGACGTTCAACAACGTCGATGTCCTTCGTACGTGCGTCGGCGCCTGGCGGGAGTACGGGGGCGCTGGCGTGGAGCTGGTTGTCGTGGAGGACGGGTGCACCGACGGCACGCGCGCCTTCCTCGAAGACGTCTCGCGAACGTCCTGGGGTGCGAACCAGCTGCGGTGGATCCACGAGGACGACGGCCACGAACTGCGCTGCACGAACGCCGGCATGACGGCGGCGCGCGGGGGCCTCGTCATGGCGTGGCAGGACGACATGTTCCTGCGGGCGGACTGGCTCGTGCCTGAGCTCGTGCGGACGTTCGGCGCCTATCCCGACATCGGCCTCGTGAGCCTGAGCCGCGGCCTCGACTGCGTGCCGCTCGACGAGCCGATCGACACATGGGAGCAGCTGGTGGACTGGCGCCGGCTGCCGAGCACGATCGGTCCGGCCCCGGGAAACTGGTGGCGGCTGCAGGAAGTGGACATCGTCATCCGGCCGTGGATCCTGCGTCGAGCCTGCCTCGAGCGTGTCGGCCTGCTCGACGAGGCATTCCGTCCAACCGAGTGGGACGAGGCGGATCTGGCCTGCCGCATCCGCGAGGCTGGATGGCGCGTGGCCACCTCGGGCTTCGAGCGCCTGGGTGCGTACGCTCACCTCGGGAGCACCACCCTCAGCCGAACGCCGTCCGCGGCGCACCAGGCCGGAGTGCTCCAGAACGGCAGGCTGTTTCACGCGCGTTGGGACCGGGCGATAGAGACCGGCCACCGCCGCGCTCGCATGACGTGGCGGCGCCGCGCAACCGCCGGCGGCTGGTCGGCGACCGCGGGCGCGATGATTCGCGCGGGCGTGCGCCGGGTGACGGGAGATCCGCGGCGATGACGCGCACCCACCGGGCGTCCATCGCGGCGTCGTTCACGTACCTGCAGTTCGCATTGTCGATCGTCGTCGGCATTGCCCTGGTGCCGTTCGTGCTCCAGAGCGTCGGCGAGCGGCTCTATGGCTACTGGCTGGCGTCGGGGGAAGTGCTCGCGTACGCCGCGATGGCGGATCTCGGCGTGATGGGCGTCGTGCCGTGGCTCGTGGCCGAGGCGGACGGCCGGGGCGACCGGCGGGCGATCCAGCGTGTCATGAGCACGGCCGTCTGCGCGGCACTGTTCGTCTCCGCGCTCTACGGCGTTCTCGTGGTGGTGCTGTGGCATCTCGCGCCCTCGATCCTGACGCTCACTCCGGCGGATCGGGCGTCGATCGCGGGACCGCTGACGGTGATTGCGTGCGTGACCGCAATCGTGCTGCCGCTGCGTGTCGCGGGGTCGACGCTCATCGGGCTGCAGGACGTGAAGTTCTACGGGGCGACCTCGACCGCCATGTGGGCGACTGACCTCGTCGTGACTGTCGCGCTGCTCCTGAAGGGGTACGGCCTGTACGCGCTGGCCTTCGGCGCGGCCGTGCCGTCGCTCGTCAGCGCCGTCGTGATGCTGCTGCGCCTGAGGGCCATCGCGCCTGATCTCCTGCACCGATGGCCGCGCCCGTCACTCAGTGCCGTTGCACGGCTCTTTCGCGAAGGCTTCGGCGCGTGGCTTGGCGCCTGGGGGTGGCGCCTGTCGATTGCGACCGACGCCATCGTTCTCGCCTCGCTCGGCCACCCGGTCTGGATCACGATGCTCGCGATGACCGCGAAGCTCGGGCAGACGATGACGCAGATGTCGTGGGTGCCCGGGGACAGCAGCCTCGTCGGGCTCGCGCACCTCTCGGGTGAGCAGCGGCCGGAGCGGCTCCGCGAGGCGGTGTCGGCCGTGTTCCGTGTGTACCTGGCGCTGGCCACCGGTGGCACGTGCATCCTGCTCGCCGTCAACGGCGCGTTCGTCACCGGGTGGGTGGGCGGCCACCTGTTCGCCGGCGCCCCGGTGAATGTCGCGCTGGCCGCGCTCATCATCGTCAGCACGTTCAGCCACGGGATGGCCGTCGTGGTCTCGGCGCTGGGCAGCCGCCTGCACGTCGGCATCGCGGCGCTGGTGTCGGGCGTGGTGCAGGTGTGTCTCGCGCTCGTGCTCGGCCGGCGCTTCGGCCTCATCGGGATCCCGCTTGCGTCGCTTTGTGCTCAGGGCATCGTGCTGATCCCGCTGCTCCTGCCGGCGCTGGCGAACCGCAGCGGGCTGACGGGCGCGAGGCTCGCGCGCGAGGTGCTCCGGCCCTGGGCGTCGCGTTCGCTGCCGCTCGTCCTGGTCTGCGCCGTCGCGGGGGCGGCGTCGGGGTCGCTGTCGTTGGCCGGGGCGCTGCTCGCCGGGGGGGTCGTCGGCATCACGTACGCGTGGTTCGCCCGGTCGCTCATCCTCGCGTATCCACCTGTCGCAGAACTCATTCGCGTGCGCCTGGCGGCGTGGCGGCTCGACGGGCTGCTCGCAGTCGCGGGCGGAGAAGGGCGTCGTCGCTGATGGAGTGTGGGGCAGGTGACGCGTTCCGCCGGGAAGGCTGGCTCGAACGCGCCGGGAAGCCGCTCCGCACGCCGCTCGCGGGCTCGCGGCTCAAAGCGCCGCTCAGGCGCATGTACGAGGCGGTTCTCGATAGGCTGCCGGGTGACCGCCTGGTGGCGCGATTTCCCCACGGAGAGAGCGTGCGTCTCGCCGCCGCCTACCGGCAGGTCGTATGGAATCCGCAGGAGTACGAGGCTCTCCGGAGCGCCGTCGTGGCCGGTGCAACGGTGCTCGACATCGGCGCCAATCTGGGTGGCTATACGGTGCTGCTCGCCCAATGGGCGGGCCACGCCGGTTGCGTGCACGCGTTCGAGCCGGCGCCCGGTGCCCGCGAGGGGCTCATCCGGCATGTTGAATTGAACGGGCTGCGCGAGCGGGTCGTGGTGCACGCCGAAGCCATCAGTGCCGAGCGCGGCACGTCTCGATTCCGGGCGGCCGGCGTCCAGGGGGACAACCGGCTCATCGCCGACGGAAGGGAAACGGATATCGAGGTCTCGACCACCAGTGTGGATGCCTTCTGCTCCACGCACGCGGTCCGTCCCGCCTTGATCAAGGTGGACGCCGAAGGCGCGGAGCTCGACGTGCTGCGAGGGGCCCGCGCGACGATCGCCTCCGCGGGCGCCGGCCTTGAATTGTTCGTGGAGATGCACCCGCACCTCTGGGCGGAGTTCGGCTACTCCCGCGGGGACCTGCAGGCCGAGCTCGACGCGCAGCGACTCCGGCCCGAGCGGCTCGACGGCGGGCCCGATCCGTGGTCGCTCGCGGGGATCTGTCTCAGGCTTCGACCATGCGCATCCTGATCGCGCATGACGCGGCGGCGGGCGCGGGAGGGGTCGAGAGCTATCTCGCGGCCATGATGCCGGCGCTGCAGGCGAGAGGACATCAGCTCGCGTTTCTCTGCGACGGCTCGCGCGCGGAGGAGGGAGTTGTACGGCTCGACGGCGTCCCCACGGTCGCCAGCATCACCGACATGGGCTTCGCCCCGGCACTGGATCGCATCCGGGCATGGCAGCCAGACGTCAGCTTCTCCCATAACACGCGCCGGCTCGAAATCGACGACACCCTGACGTCGTTCTGTCCGGTCGTCAAGATGATGCACGGCTATTTCGGAACCTGCATCAGCGGACAGAAGGCGCACGCCTTCCCGGCCGTCCAGTCGTGCGCGCGCGAGCTTGGCGTGTCGTGTCTCGGCCTCTACCTGCCGCGGCGCTGCGGCCAGCTCCGGCCGGCATTGATGATCCGGCAGTTCACCTGGGCCCTGCGGCAGCAGCGCCTGTTCCCTCGATATGCCCGGGTTGTCGTGGCGAGCGGTCACATGGCGCGCGAGTACGCGCGCCACGGAGTGGCGGCCGACAGGTTGACCGCGGTCCCGCTGTTTCCCACCATCGCAGGCGGCGGCCCACCTCGAGTGGCGCCCTCGGCCCCAACGGTGCTCTTTCTGGGCCGGATGACATCTCTCAAGGGAGGCGACGTCCTGATCCGGGCGGTGGCGCATGCCCGACGCCTGCTGGGGACTTCGGTCCGGGTTCTGTTTGCCGGCAGCGGACCTGCCGAGTCCTCGTGGCGCGCGCTGGCGCGCGAGCTCGACGTGCCGGCGACGTTCCACGGATGGGTCGAAGGGCCGGGCCGCATCGCGATCCTGCGAAGCGCGAGCCTCCTGGCGGTGCCGAGCCTCTGGCCTGAGCCGTTCGGGCTCGTCGGCCTCGAAGCCGCGGCGCATGGCGTTCCCGCTGTCGCGTTCGACACGGGAGGGATAGGGGAATGGCTCCACGATGACGTAAACGGCCGGCTGGTGGAGCCAGGGAGTGCCACAGGCCTCGGACGTGCGATCGCAGACGTGCTGACGGGATCGAACGAGCTCGCGCGCCTCGGAGAGGGGGCGCTTCGGGTGGCCTCGAAGCTCACGCTCGCGGCGCACGTGGATGCGATCGAGCAGGTGATCGCGGGCGCCCTCGTGCCTTCTCCGGTCCCTGCATGACCGCGACATTCCACCTGCTGACCGGAGAGTACCCTCCGCAGACCGGCGGCGTCGGCGACTACACGCGCATGGTGGCCGACGGTCTGGTCGCCCGCGGGGCGGCAGTGCATGTGTGGTGTCCGGCGGCGCAGGCACACGTCGCCGGGCCTCTTCACGTCCACCGGCTCCCGGACGTGTTCGGCCGGCAGTCCCGACGGATGCTCGAGGCGGCATTTCTCGAGACGCGAGGGTGCGTGATTGTCCAGTACGTGCCCAATGCGCTCGGCGCCCGTGGTGCGAACGTCCCGTTCTGCCTCTGGCTGCTGCGGATGCGCCGGCAGTCTCACGATATTTCCGTCATGTTTCACGAGCCGTACTTCTACTTTTCCATGCAGCGTTCCCGGACGGTGGTGACGCACAACGCGCTCGCGGCCGTGCAGCGGCTCATGGCCGCACTGCTCATGCGAGCCAGCCGTGTCGCGTACATCTCGACGTCGGCGTGGGTCCAGTACCTGCGCCCGTGGGGATCGTCCCCTCTCGTGGAGTCGCCGATTCCGGCGACGGTCGCCGTCACCGCCCCCGCCGCGTGCATTGCCCGCTGGCGGGCGCGGTTCAGCGCCGGGCAGGACGCGGTGGCGATTGTCGGGCACTTCGGCACGTTCGGAGATCACGTCGGGCGGGATCTGATGGACGCGCTGCCGGCGATTCTGCACGGGGCGGCCGCCTTGCGCGTCGTGCTCCTCGGGCGCGGCGGGGAGGCGTTTGCCGCCGCATTCAGGCTGCGCGAGCCCGGGCTCGCCGGCCGGGTCCTTGCGACGGGCCTGCTCTCCGCCACCGATGCCGCCGCCGCCCTCCGCGCATGCGACGTGGTCGTGCAGCCCTATCCGGACGGGGTCACGACGCGGCGCACGTCGGTCATGGCGGCGCTCGCCAACCAGGTGGCGGTCGTCACGACGGACGGAGAGCTCACCGAACCGGTCTGGCGGGAAACCGGCGCCGTGGGGCTCGCCCCCGCGTCCGACCCGGCGGCGCTCGCAGCCGCAACGGTCGCGCTTCTGGTCGACACGCGCGGAAGAGCCGCACTCGCCGCTAACGGTCGGCGCCTCTACGACGCCAGATTCGCCATCGAGCACACACTGGACGCACTGCTCGACGAGCGCCCCGCCGCATGACGCCGAGGCCGCTCCGGATCCTGATCGTCGGCGATTACGCCGACGATCCCCGGCTTGGTTCGGCTAAGGTGCCGCACAAGCTCCGGGAAGAATTTCACGCGGCAGGGCACGAGTGCGACGCTCTGTTCACCTCCGACCTGGGCGGCCGGCCCAATGCGCGTCACCTCCGCCAGCTCGCGGGTCCGATCCTCGCGGCTCGCGCGATCGATCGGGCGCTCACGCGCCGTTCGTACGACGTGGTGGATGTCGCGAGTGCCGAGGGCCTGTGGTTCGGCCTTGCCAGGCGGCTGGGCCGGCGGCCCGCGACGGTCTTCATCAGCCGGTCCAACGGGGTCGAGCACCGCAACTACAGCCGCATGCTCGACGACAGCCGCGCAGGGCTGGCGAGCAAGCCGTGGCACCGTCGCATCTGGTACCCGGTATCCCGGCTCTCGCAGGTCGCGGCCGCCGTTCGCGCCGCGGATCGGCTCATCGTGTTGACGAAGAGCGATCGGCAGTTCGCGATAGACAGACGCTGGCTGCCTCCAGACCGGGTCCACGTCGTCCCTCATGGTGTATCCGGCAGATTCCTGGGCGTGGCCCGGCACCTGCCGACGCGCGGCGGTGGTGCGCTCTTCTGCGGGTCATGGGACCACATGAAGGGCATTCACTACCTTGTCGAAGCGTTCAACAGCCTCGCGGCCTCCGGCCGGCCCCTGCCGCTGACCGTGCTCGGTCCAGGCCACGCGCCGCAGCACGTCCTGGGCTCCTTCAGCGAGGCTGCGCGACGTCATGTGCGGGTTCTGAGCCGCGTGCCCGAAGAGCAGGTGATCGAGGAGTACAGGCGCCACGACGTTCTGGTGTTCCCCTCGACGTATGAGGGCTTCGGCCTGGTCGTACTCGAGGCGATGAGTCAGGGCCTGCCTGTCATAGCGGCGCCCGTGGGCTGCGCGGCGGACCTCATCCGCGACGGGCAGACGGGGGTCATCGTCCCGCCTCGCGACGGTGCTGCCCTTGCGGCGGCGGTCACGCGCCTGATGGAGGCCCCGGCGGAGCGGGCGCGACTCGGCCGTAACGGAGCTGCGCTGGTGTCTGCGATGTCGTGGAAGCGGACCGCGGAGCTGACGGTGCACGTGTACGACGCCGCGCTGGCATTGCGTCCCGCGGGGGCCGTGCATTGACGCGCCTCACGGTCGGCATCACCACCCGCAACCGCCCCGCCGCACTGCGCCGTTGTCTCGAGTCGCTGCACATCCTTGCGCCCCTGGCCCCGCGCATCGTCGTCTTCGACGACTCGTCGGACCAGCCCGCCAGCAGCCTCGTGGCGGGCATCGCCCCTGGCGGGACGGTGATCCGCGACGAGCGGCAGGTCGGCTACATCGCCGGGCGGAACCGGCTGATGAACGACGCGGCGACCCCGTACGTGCTGCTGCTGGACGACGACGCGGTGGTGCTGTCGCTGGCGTCGGTGGAAGCCGCGATGGCGGTGCTGGACCGCGACGGGGCCGTGGCCGCCGTCGGCTTCGCGCAGGCGGAACAGGACGGCAGCCCGTGGCCCGAGCGCATGCAGCCGGGGCGGGGCCTGCAGCCGGTCTACGTCGGCTCGTTCATCGGATTCGCCCACCTGCTGCGCCGCGACGCCTTTCTTCGGCTCGGCGGGTATCGCGAGAGTTTCGTGTTCTACGGGGAAGAAAAGGACTTCTGCGTTCGAGCGCTCGACGCCGGCATGCGAGTGGTCTACCTGCCGGGTGCGCTCGTAGGCCACATTCCCGATGCTGGCGGACGAAGCGCGACGCGCTACGTGCGGTTCGCGATTCGGAACGACTGTCTGTACTCGCTCTACAACGAACCGTGGCCGATCGTCGCGCTCAGTCTGCCGCTGCGGCTGTGGCGTTACCGGCGGATGAAGGTCAGCAGCGGGGCTGCGTCGGGGGGGCTCCGGTGGATCGTCGGAGAGCTGCGGCGCACCCTGCCCGATGTCCGCTGCCACCGGCAGGCGGTGTCCTGGAGCACGTTCCGGGAGTGGCGGCGTCTCGGCCGGACAATCGTGCCGTACCGCGCGGCTGACGCCGGATGAGGCGACTGCTCACGATCGGCCATTCCTACGTGGTCACGCTCAATCGGCGGCTCGCCGATGAGATGGCCCGCCAGGGGCGCGGCCTGTGGGACGTGACGGCGGCGGCGCCCGCCCGGTACGATGGCGACCTTGGCCCGCTGACGCTCGAGCGGCCTCCGGGTGAGATATGCGAGGTGCGCAGCATGCCGGTGCATCTGTCGTCGTACCCGCACCTGATGTTCTACGGCGGGCTCCGTGAGCTGCTGTCTGAGAAGTGGGACGTGATCCACTGCTGGGAAGAGCCGTACGTCACTGCCGGGGTACAAATCGCCCGGATGGCGCACCGCGACGCAATACTCGTGTTCGCCACCTTCCAGAACGTCGTCAAGCAATATCCTCCACCATTCGGCTGGATGGAGCGGCAGGTGCTGAGCCGCGCCGATGGGTGGATTGCCTTCGGCCGGACCGTGCACGAGACGCAGGCGGCGCGCGGCGGTTACGCCGGGATCCCTTCATGCATCATCCCGCCTGGCGTCGATACGCTTCGGTTCACGCCTGACGCCACGGCGCGCGCGCGCGTGCGCGCTGAACGTGGCTGGAGCGGCGACACGCCCGTCGTGGGATTCCTGGGTCGGTTCGTGGAGGAGAAGGGGATCGGCATGCTCGCGTCGGTGCTGCAGAGAATAGCCGACCCCTGGCGCGCGCTCTTTGTGGGCGGCGGTCCGAAACAGGCGCAGCTCGAGGCGCTCGCCGCGTCGTACCCCGGCAGAGTCAGCATCGCCACACACGTGGCGCATGACGACGTGCCGGCGTATTTGAATGCGATGGATCTGCTCTGCGCACCGAGCCAGACGACTCCACAGTGGCGGGAACAGTTCGGCCGGATGCTGATCGAAGCCATGGCCTGCGGCGTTCCGGTGCTGGCGAGCCGCAGCGGTGAAATTCCCCACGTCCTGGGGGACGCCGGACTCCTGCTGCCCGAAGACGACGAGGCTGCCTGGACGGCTGCGCTGCGTGCCATGATCCTGCGCCCTGGCCGCAGAAGGGAGCTGGCGGACCGGGGCCTCCGGAGAGCCCGCCTCGAGTTTGCCTGGCCGATCGTCGCGCGACGCCACCTGGATTTCTTCGACGCCCTGGCGGGTGGAGGGTGACGCCGCTGAAAGTCGCGCTGATCGCCGATCTCCTGGAAGAGCAGTGGCCGAGCATGGACCTGGTGGCGGACATGCTCGTCGAGCATCTCAGGACCGAGCACGCGGGGAGCATCGAGCCGGTGCTCATCCGGCCGGCGCTGCGCGCGCGCGCCCAGAGGCTGCCGGGAGGGCAGGGCCGCCGGGCTGCCTTCACGGCCGACCGGTTCGCGAACCGGTTCTGGGACTACCCGGCCGTGACACGCGGCGTCGCGCGGAGCTTCGACATCTTCCACGTCGTCGATCACAGCTACGCACATCTCGTG
>JALZOC010000002.1:0-1308 GCA_030857365.1 Acidobacteriota bacterium | reverse complement strand
CTGGCCGGGATGTGCGCTCCGTCATGTTCCGGGCGATGACCTGGCGAATCTTCAACGGGCTTCGCGGCGCCGGCCACATCGCGTGCGATACGCAGGCGACACGCGATGCGCTGGTGAACGGCGGCGGCGTGGACCCGGCTCGCACCAGCGTCGTGTTGAACGGCCCGCATCCAAGCTGCACTCCGGCTCCCGAACCGGCGGCGGATGTCGAAGCCGCGCGGCTGCTCGGCCCGGCCGGCCGCATGACCGAGGTCCTGCACGTGGGGAGCACCATCGCGCGCAAGCGCATCGACGTGCTGCTGCGTGTCGTGGCGGAGGTTCGGCGGCACCGCCCCGACGTGCGGCTCGTGCGGGTCGGCGGGCCGTTCACCGCGGAACAGCGGGCGCTGGTCAGGGATCTCGGGCTCGAAGGGGTGATCGTCGTGCTGCCGTTTCTCGATCGCGCGACGCTTGCCGCCGTGTACCGCCGGAGCGCGATCGTCCTGCTCCCGTCGGAGCGGGAGGGATTCGGGCTCCCCGTGCTCGAAGCGCTCGCATGCGGAACGCCGGTGATCGCGAGCGACATCGAGGCGCTCCGCGAGGTGGGGGGCCCCGCGGCGCAGTACTGCGCACCGGAGGACGTGATCGCCTGGACGGACGCGGTCATCGGCCCGCTCGGCGAGCGCCGCGACGATCCGGCGCGGTGGACGGCGCGCCGCTCGGCCGGCATCCGGCGCGCGGCGTCGTTCAGCTGGTCGCGGTACACCAGCGAAGTGGCCGCGCTCTACCGCGCGCTCCTCGCCTCGTCAGGGGTTTCGACCGCTTGAAGACCGGCGGCCCCCTGCGCGTCGTTCATGTCGGCAAGTTCTATCCGCCCGCGACCGGCGGCATGGAACGCGTGCTCGAGTCGCTCTGTGAAGAGCCGACGGGCGGCGTCGAGAGCCGCGTGATTGTCTTCAACAACCGGCCGGCCACGGTGCACGAGATCGTGCGCGGCGTACCCGTGACGCGGGTGGGCATTGTCGGAAGGGCGGGCTCGGTGCCCCTGGCACCGGCCCTGCCCGCCGAGATCCGCCGTGCGCGCGGCGACCTGCTGATCGTGCACGAGCCGAATCCGTGGGCCCTGCTGTCGCTCGCGATCGCGCGGCCAACCCTGCCGGTTGCGATCTGGTTCCACAGCGAAGTCGTGCGGCCGCGGCTGCAGTATGCGCTCTTCTATCACCCGCTCGCGCGCCGCGCGTACCAGCGCGCGCGGAGAATCGTGGTGTCTTCCCCGGCGCTTGGCGAGGACGCCTCGGCGCTGCAGCCGTACCGGGACAAGGTCCGGGT
>JALZOC010000561.1 GCA_030857365.1 Acidobacteriota bacterium | reverse complement strand
GGGTCATCGTTGTCGGGAAGCACGACCACGGACTGCACGCCCGCGGTGACGAGTTGCCCCGTGTACTCGTTCTTCCATTTCCCGGCGCCGGCCGGGTTCGTCGTCGCGACGAGTCCGAGCGCCCGCACCGCGAGCACGTCTTTTTCGCCTTCGGGCATGTAGACGACGGCCTGGTGTTGCAGCTCCGGCAGCCCGAACAGCACGCGTCGCACGCCTTCGAGTTTCCACGCCCAGCCCCCAGCCCCGTCAGGACGCCGTTGCCGAAAGTCTTTCTTCCCGCCGGTAATGGTTGGGAACCGCACCGACTGGAACAGCAGTTCGCCCGTCTCGGCTCGATAGTCGTACGTGGCGACGATCTGCGCCTGCGTCGTGGTCTTCTCGGGGAACAAATCGCGGGGCTTAAGCTGCACCGCTCCGAGAATCGCGTCGAGCGCGCAGCCGGCGTGGCACTTCAACAGCGTGCGGCCGTCGGCGCCAGGTGTCAGCGACAGACTCGCCGTGCCGTCGTCGTGCGTCGGGCATTTCGCCATGAACCCGGCGCCGTGCCGGCGCGCCTCGAACCGTTCGACAACGGCTTCGAACGTCACCGGCCGGGCTCGCGCGAGGTCGTGATCGGTCGGCTGGCGATCCAGGCGTCGAGTTCGGATTTCTTCCAGGCGACCGATTGGGGGCCGAGCTGCACCGGACGCGGGAACGTCCCTTCGGCGACGGCGCGATAGATGGTGGAGCGCTTTCGGCCGGTGATGGCGACGACATCACGGAGCCGGTAAAGAACTTCCTGCGGAATACCGTGCATCGTCTCGGTCCTCGATTCGCGCGCCGCGGGATGCGGCGGGCTTGTCTAGAACCAGAATAGAAGACGACTCGTGTAGTAGCTGGGCTACTGTCGCGAAGAGAGGCCCAGCCGTTTCATGGCGCGCTGGATCGCACGGGTTTGTAATTTGGTTTGGTGACGCACATAGGCGACGGGCGATCGGTAGCCGTAATCCTCTTGGAGGTCGTCGCTGTTTGTCCACTGTCGCACGGCCCGTTCGATGGCGCTATCGTGCGCGGTCGCCGTGCTCGCAACCTGTGCCCCGCGTGCCCGCCCCTTCTGCTGCGCGGTCCTGCGGGTCCGGACCGCAGTCTCGAAGTCGGCAGCCGAGTCACGGGCATCGAGGCCAATGCGGAGCGCCGTAGACACAGCAGCCCACGGGGGTGTTTCGGGGTGCTCAAGAAGCTCTCGGAGGTGCTCGATGAGCACCAGGACCATCATGGCCGTATTCGAACGGCTCTTGTCGCGTGCGGCGGTACGTTTGCGCCACCGCGCGGGCCGGTCCCCATAGAAGATTGCGTCGAGGTCCGCGCGCGCCACCGGACCGTGTATCTCCGCGAGGATGGCGAGCTCCCGTTGTTCGATGTGCGCGAGTTTATTCCGGCAAGTGCGTTCCGCGCTCATAACGCCACCACGAGCGCCGGTTTCCGTTCCCGGAGTGCGTCAAGGTGATCGCTCCACGCCTGCATCATCCGGCGCCGCTCGTCGAGATAGTCGGCGCGGTGATAGACAGCTCGCACGCCGCTTTCCACGTGCGCCAACTGGCGCTCGATAAGGTCCGGGCGCCAGCCCAGCTCATTCAATCGCGTCGAGGCCATCGCTCGGAAGCCGTGCGCCGTCATCTCGTCGTGGTCGTAGCCGAGCCGGCGCAGCGCCGCGTTTAGGGTGTTGTCCGACATCGGCCGTGCGCCGGAGCGAATGGACGGAAAAACGTAGCGCCCGCGGCCCGTCAGCGGATGGAGCGCCCGCAGGATCGCCACCGCTTGCGACGACAACGGCACCAGGTGCGCGCGGCGCGTTTTCATGCGGGCCGCCGGGAGGCGCCAGATCGCCGCGTCGAGGTCCATCTCGGTCCACTCGGCCTGCCGGAGCTCCCCGGGCCGCACGAAGACATGCGGCGCCAGCTTGAGCGCCTGGCCGACAGGAAACGATCCCTGGAAGCCGTCGATCGCGCGGAGTAGGCCGCCCACCGCGGCCGGGTCCGTGATAGCCGCATGGCTGCTGACGATGATCGGCGCCAGCGCGCCGCGGAGGTCCGCCCCGGGATTGCGGTTCGCCGTGCCGGTGGCGATCGCGTAGCGGAAGATCTGGCCGGCGAGCTGTAAGGCCCGATGCGCGGTCTCATGGCGCTTCCCGGCTTCGATCCGCTGGAGCGCCGCCAGCAGCGCGGGCGCCTCGATCGCGGCGATCGGCTGCGCCCCGAGCGCCGGGAACAGAAACGCCTCGAGCAGCCAGGTGGTTTTTTTGATCGTCTGCGGCGCGAACCGGGGCCGCTGCTGGTCGAGCCATGCACGCGCGACGGCCTCGAACGTATCGCGCTCGGCGCTCTGTTGCTGCTTCTCGGCGCGCCGCACCGCGCC
Source organism: Acidobacteriota bacterium (assembly GCA_030857365.1). Lineage (GTDB taxonomy): Bacteria > Acidobacteriota > Vicinamibacteria > Vicinamibacterales > 2-12-FULL-66-21 > JALZOC01. The sequence goes on along the minus strand of JALZOC010000561.1, from coordinate 651 downwards.
GGGGTCCACGCCCGAGACGAGTTGCTTCCGCACAGCCGACAGCCGGTCGCGCGCGTCGGCCAACGGGACATCCTTGAGCACGCCCAGGCTCAACGTCCTCCTAGTCCCGCCGAAGCGGTAGTCGAAACGCCACCAGCGGCCGCCGGTCGGCTGCACGAGCAGGTAGAGCCCATCACGATCGGCGACTTTGTAGGGCTTCGCCCGCGGCTTTAATGTCCGCACGCGCACGTCCGTGAGCATGGTTCACCTCCCGGCTGGAACCGAACCCGCCGCCGCCGCGGGCACCGAACCCGAGGCGACGGTAACTGTCTTTTTGCGATCCGGCTGCTACCGTCAGAACAACCGACTTTTAACGGTAGATTCGCCTGGAACAGTATAGACGGGTTGGGACTAAGATTGCAAGAAAGGCCGCGTGTTTACGGGCTTGAAGTGGCTGAGTGTGGACTGGTTTGGAGGGGTTGTGTGGTGCCGAGGCCTGGAATCGAACCAGGGACACCAGCATTTTCAGTGCTGTGCTCTACCGACTGAGCTACCTCGGCACGCGTAGGAGTCGGGCGCACGCGCTGTGCGGCCGATGGGCGACCAACAGAACCCTCATCATAACAGTCGTGCGGACCGCTGCACAAGGCGCCGAGCGTGCTTGTACTTGTC
>JALZOC010000560.1 GCA_030857365.1 Acidobacteriota bacterium | reverse complement strand
GATGACTTCCGGGATAGAGCGCGACCGCGCGCGCCGCGGCTTTGCAGGACCGCGCGAACTCCGCGAATTTCACCGCGGTTTCTGGCGGCAGCGTGGGGGGCGCCGGCTCGGGCGTGGTCACGCGAAGGCCCGTGCGCGGGAGGCGATCCCGCTCCCGAACATCACGCCAGCGCCGCGACCGGCCAGCAACGTCCGCGCACGGGCAGGCCCGCTGCGCGAAAGTCCGGGTGGAAGCGGCATTTCTACGGGCATCTGAACTGTGCGGTCGCCCGTAATTCTAATCTATAGTAGTGTCCGGGCTGAGCGCGATCTGCATTGGCGCCCACCCGTCACCCCCACACCTGCATGCGCGCGGTCGATGTCATACGGCACAAGCGGGACGGCGGCACTCTCGACCGCGGCCAGATTGATTTCTTCGTCAGCGGCGTGACCGCCGGCACGTTTCGGGACTATCAGGCCTCGGCGCTGCTCATGGCCATCCTGATTCGGGGGATGTCCGCGGAAGAGACGACGGCGCTGACCGACGCCATGGTTCGTTCAGGCGTGCGCGTGGCCTATCCCGGGATCGACGGAACGCCCGTCGACAAGCACAGCACGGGCGGTGTCGGGGACAAGACCTCGCTCGTCCTCGCCCCCCTGGCGGCCGCCTGCGGCGCCTATGTGCCGATGATGTCGGGCCGCGGGCTGGGACACACCGGCGGCACGCTCGACAAGCTCGAATCGATTCCCGGCTTTCGGACGGGCCTCTCGCTCGAGGAACTGCGGACGGCGCTCGCTGAGGTGAACTGCGCGATGGTCGGGCAGACATCCGAGATTGCCCCCGCCGACCGCACGCTGTACGCGCTGCGGGACGTGACAGGAACGGTCGAGAGCATTCCGCTCATCTGCGCCTCGATCATGAGCAAGAAGATCGCCGAGGGGATCGGCGGACTCGTACTCGACGTCAAGACGGGAGCCGGGGCGTTCATGGCGTCGATGGAGGACTCGCGCCGGCTGGCACACTCGCTCGTGAACATCGGCTCCGCGTCGGGGCTGCGCACCGAGGCGCTCATCACCGCGATGGACGCCCCCCTCGGGCGCATGGTCGGCAACGCTCTCGAAGTGATCGAATCGATCGAAACACTCAAGGGGCGCGGGCCCGCCGACGTCGAAGCGCTGTCGGTCACCCTCGCCGCGCGGCTGCTGATCGCCGCGGGGCTCGAGCGCGACGAAGCGGCCGCCGAGGCGCGCGTACGGGAAGCCTTGACGTCGGGGGCCGCCCTCGAGAGGTTCGGCCGCATCATCGAGCAGCAGGGCGGCGATCGAGCGGTTGTCGACGACTACCGCCGCCTGCCCTCCACCCCCGATCGGCACGCGATTCAGGCGCCGCACACCGGCTACACGGTGCCCGTACACGCGGGGCTGGTGGGACGCGCCGCCGTGGCGCTTGGCGCCGGACGCGCAGCCCTGGACGACGTGATCGACCCGGGCGTCGGCATCGAGGTGCTCCAGGGGCCCGGCGTTCAGGTCTCGGCGGGGGAACCGGTCCTGATGCTGCACCACCGTGCCGGGCGCGGGCTGGCCGAAGCCGTGGCACTGCTCACGTCCGCCGTGCAGGTGGAGGAGGCGCCCCGCCCCGAACGGCCGCTCATCCTGGAAAGGATCGGGAGTGTCTGACCGGGGACTCCGGCTGTCTGCCGGCGCGGTCGCGCTGCTGCTGGCGGCGGCGGCGTTCGTATTTCGAGGCGCCATCAATCCCCGCCTCCAGGCGGTCGCCGGCATCATCTGCTTCATCAGCATCATCGCGGCGTCCTCACGGAACCTTCGCGCCGTCAGCTGGCGCACGGTGGGGTGGGGCATGGCCCTGCAGCTCGGACTCGCTCTTTTCATCCTGAAGCTCGAGATCAACGGCGTGCGCCCCGGGTACCTGTTCTTCAGCAAGGTCGGCGACATGGTGAAGCGGTTCCTGGAGTTCACCAACGCCGGGTCCCAGTTCGTGTTCGGCCCGCTCGCGAACGGCGCCGCGATGGACAAGGTGTTCGGCCCGGGCCAGGGTTTCGTCTTCGCCTTCACTGCCCTGCCCACAATCATCTTCGTCTCGTCGTTCTTCACGGTGCTCTACTACTTCGGCGTGCTGCAGTTCATCGTACGGCTGTTTGCGCGCGCGATGATGGTCGCGATGCGGACGAGCGGCGCCGAGACGCTCGCCGCGGCGGCCAACGTCTTCATGGGGCAGACGGAGGCGCCGATCATCGTCAAGCCCTACGTCCCGGCGATGACCAAGTCCGAACTGCTCGCGCTCATGGTCGGCGGCATGGCGACGATCTCCGGCGGCGTGATGGCGGTGTACATCGCGCTCGGCGCCGATCCGGTGGCGATTCTGACGACGAGCGTGATGGCGGCGCCGTGCGGCCTGTACCTGTCGAAGATCATGTATCCGGAGACGGAGGAGCCGGCCACGCGGGGAGACGTCAAGATCGCGGTCGACACGCAGCATGCGAACGTCATCGACGCGGCATCGGCCGGCGCATCCGACGGAACGATGCTGGCCATCAACGTCGCCGCGATGCTCATCGCCTTCCTCGCCTTCATCGCGATGTTCGACTACCTGCTCGGCCTGATCAGCCCGGACCTTTCCCTCGCACGCGTGTTTTCCGTGGTGTTCGCGCCCGTCGCGCTTCTGATGGGCGTGCCGCCGCAGGACGTGCCGGCCGTTGCGGACCTGCTCGGCACGAAGCTCGTCGCCAACGAGTTCGTCGCCTACGTGAAGCTGACGAGCGAGTACCGGGATTCGCTCTCACCGCGGTCCTATACCCTTGCGACGTATGCGCTGACCGGATTCGCGAACTTCGCGTCGATCGGCATCCAGCTGGGAGGGATTGGCGCCATGGCCCCGTCGAGGCGCGGCGACATCGCGCGGCTCGGGTCGCGTGCCCTGCTGGCCGGCTTCGTCGCCACGCTCATCAACGCGGCGGTTGCGGCGGCGCTGCTGTGATGGCCGCACCGGATGAGTACGCGCGCGTGCAGGAGGCGGCGGCCTTCCTCCGGGAACGAATCGGCTCCGCGC
>JALZOC010000559.1 GCA_030857365.1 Acidobacteriota bacterium | reverse complement strand
GGATGCCGCCGGAGCCCCCGGCAATGACGCCGGGTGTGAAGGCCGTGAGGCTGGTGAAGTTTCCCCTGTTGATCGGCAGGTTCTCGATCTGTTCCGTCATGACGGCGAAGGAACGCTCCCCGCTCTGCGATTGGACGAGCGCGGCCTCCGCGGTGACGGTCACGGTTTCTGCCGCGCCGCCCACCTCCAGCGTCAGTGCGGGGACCGCGACGCGGTCGCCGCCCGTCACCTGGATCTCGGAACGCTTGATCGTCTTGAAGCCTTCCATCGTCACTTCGACGGTGTAGGTGTCGGGCGTCACGTTCGGAAGGACGTAGTCTCCCTGCGCGTTCGTGACCGTCGGGGCGGAGCGCGTCCCCCGTGATTCGCTTATGAGCACGATCGTTGCGCCGGGAACGACTCCGCCCTGGGAGTCCTTCACGGTTCCCGCGATCGTGCCTGTCGTGATCTGCGCCGTGGCATCGAATGCGCCCATGCAGAGCGCCATCAACGCGAGCGCCGCTACCCGCCCAATCCGCTTCCTCATCATGTATTGAACTCCTGAAACTGCCGCGAGACCGACGTACCTGCCGGACAACCGCACACGCGTCCCCCCCACCGCCAGACCGCGCGTCGGCTGGGACCTCATGGTCATTCCTGGAGGCCGAAGTTGGGACGGGATGTGGCCGGTTGCGGGAGCTATGGGATGCTATCCGCGCCCGGGGAGATTGGCAACGTCTATTTGCAGTCCTTTGTTGTAGCCGGTCCATTAGGCACATTTCTGCGTCAAATGGCCTGAACGAGGCTACCCGGACGTATTACCGTGCGACACACCGGGCCGTTCGCGCCGGTAGGCTGCCGCCAGCAGCGACACCGGATGCACCACGGTGACAGGACGGCCGGCGGCGCGCAGCCCCTTCGCAATCTGCAGCTGGCAGCCCGGATTCGCCGTGGCGACGACGCCAGCGCCAGTGGCTTCGATGTGCTGCAGCTTGCGCTGCAGCAGCAGATCCGCCTGCTCGGGCTGCGTGATCGCGTACACCCCCGCCGCCCCGCAGCACCAGCTCGACTCGGCGAGCGGCACGAGCGTCAGGCTCGGGATGAGCGCGAGCAGCGCCCTGGGTTGGACGGCGATCTTCTGCCCGTGCACCAGGTGACAGGAATCGTGGTACGCCACGCTTACCGGTGTGCCGGCAGATTCGGGGGGGCGGCAGCCGATCTCCGCGAGCCATTCGTGGATGTCGCGAAGCTTCGCGTCCCACGTGCGGGCCCGGTCGCGGTACGCCGGGTCATCGGACAGCAGGGGGCCGTAGCGCCGCAGGTGAGAGCCGCACCCGCCGGCATTGCTGATGATCGCGTCGTATCGCTCTGGAGGGAACAGGTCGATCATCCGCCGAGCGAGGATCCGCGCGCCGGCGAGGTCGCCGTTGTGCGCGTGCAGCGACCCGCAGCATGGCTGGAGCGACGGGGTCTCAACAGAGCAGCCGTTCGCCAGCAGCACGTCGGCGGTATCACGATTGACGTCGGCGAACACGAGGTCCTGCACACACCCGGTGAGCAGCGCCACCCGGTATTTCGCAGGCTTTGCGGGGTCTTCCCGCGGAGCGATCAGCCGGTTGGAAAAAGCCGTGCCGATCCGGGGCGCCTGCGGCTCGAGGCGCCGCAGGGTCCCCGGCAGCAGGCGCAGCAGACCGGTGCGCCGCACGAACGATTCGAGCCCGGTCCGCTGGTAGACACCGAGGAGTCCTCCCGCCGCACGCAGCGCGCGCGGGTGCATGAACAGAAATCCGAGCGTCACCGCACGCCACAGCGTGCGCTGCGCACCGGGATGCGCGCCGTGCGTCTCGATGTCGTTGCGGGCGGTCTCGAAGAGCTCGGCGTAGTTCACCCCCGCGGGGCAGGCCGTCTGGCACGCAAGGCAGCCGAGGCAGTAGCTCATCTCCTCGGCGAACTCGCGCGTGACGGCGAGCTCCTCGTCGGCAATCGCGCGCATGAGCGCAATGCGCCCTCGCGGGCTGTTCCGCTCGCGCCTGGTCGTGTCGTACGTGGGACAGGTGGGGAGGCACATCCCGCAGTGCATGCACTGCTGGAGGACCGAGTAGTCGATGGTCTTGAGGGTCGCGGGCATGATCCTTGAGTCTCTCAGCCATCAGCCATCAGCTGTCAGCTCTCAGTCGAAGATCTTTCCCGGATTGAGCAGCCCGGCGGGATCGAGCGCGTGCTTGACCTGCTTCATCACCTCGAAGCTGCTGTCGCCCATCTGCTCCCGAAGCCACGCCTTCTTTGCCAGGCCCACGCCGTGCTCCCCGGTGATCGTTCCGCCGAGCTCGAGCGTCTTGCGGGCAATGAGGTCGAGGGCGTGGTGCACGCGGGCCATTTCGTCCGCATCCCGTTCATCCGTGAGGAAGGTGGGGTGCAGGTTGCCGTCGCCCATGTGCCCGAATGTGCCCACCTGCAGGTTCGCCGCCCTTGCGGTCTCGGCGATGAAGCTCACCATCGCGGCCAGCTCGCTGCGCGGCACGGTGAAGTCCTCGAGGATCGTGGTGGGTCTGCGGCGCGCCAGCGCGGAGAAGGCGTTGCGGCGGGCGGAGGCGAGAGCGAGGGCCTCGGCCTCGTCCCTGGCGGCGCGAACATCGCGCGCCCCGTGTTCGCGCGCGATCAGCATCATGCGGTCGGCCTCGTCCGCCACCGCCGCGGGGTGCCCGTCGGTCTCCATGAGCAGCACCGCGGCGCAGTCCGTAGGCAGCCCAACATGGGCGAACTCCTCCACGCACACGGCCGTCATGCGATCCAGGAACTCGAGCGTGCAGGGAATAATCCGCGCGGCGATGATGGCCGACACGGTGTCGGCGGCATCCTCGATGCGATCGTAGACCGCCAGCATCGTGCGCCGCGCCGGGGGCCGCGGCACCAGTCTCAACAGCACCTCCGTGATGATCCCCAGCGTGCCTTCTGACCCGACGAACAGATCCTTCATCGAGTAGCCGGCAACGTCCTTGACGCACGGACTGCCAAAACGCGCAACCCTGCCGTCCGGGAGCACCACTCCCAGCGCCATCACGTAGTCG
>JALZOC010000558.1 GCA_030857365.1 Acidobacteriota bacterium | reverse complement strand
CATCGGGCTAACGCCCCGAATGAGCGGGGACGGTTTTGTCGTCGAACAGTCGCCCGCAGCCGGAACGCTCCTGGGCCGCACCAACGGCTGCGTGATCAAGCTCGCCCGCCGGGCGGTACCCGCGGACCGTGAGGGCGCGCAATGACGCTCGGCGACCTCCTCCGCCAGGTTTCAGGAGGAGGTCTCGACCCTGGCCCCGCCTCGGACGCCGACGTGTCGGAGGTGGCCTATGACTCACGGCAGGCCGGACCGTCCTCGATTTTCGTGGCGCTTCGCGGGGAGCGCGCGGACGGGTCGCTGTTTGCGCGGGAGGCGGTGAGGCGCGGCGCGCTCGCGGTCGTGTCCGAAGCGCAGCGGCCGGCGGAGATCACCGTGCCGTGGGTGAGGGTCGCGGATGCGCGCCTTGCGCTGGCGGCGCTGGCGGCTGCTCTCGAAGCGCGGCCGAGCGAGGAACTGACCCTCGTCGGCATCACGGGCACCAACGGCAAGACGACCACGTCGTACCTCCTCGCCTCCATCTTCGAGGCCGCCGGCGTGCGCTGCGGCCGCGTCGGCACGGTTGGCCACCGCATCGGCGACCGTGAGATCGAGACCGCGCGCACGACGCCCGAAGCACCGGAGCTTCAGCGGATGCTTCGCGAGATGGTCGCCGCCGGGAGCGGCGCGTGCGTCATGGAGGTCTCCTCGCATGCGCTCGCGCTCCGCCGCGCCGACCACTTGCACTTCGCCGCGGGCATCTTCACGAATCTGACCCGCGATCATCTCGACTTCCATGGCGACATGGAGGAGTACTTTCTCGCCAAGCGCCGCCTGTTCGCCCTCCTGCCCGCCGGAGCGGCCGGCATCGCGAATCTCGACGATCGACGCGGCGCCGAATTCGCCGCGGCGGCGTCGAGGCCCGTCACCTATGCGATCGATGCCGCCGCCGACGTGCGCCCGGGTCCCCTGACCCTTTCACTCGAGGGGCTCGCCTTCGAGGTGCGCACCCCGCGGGGCACGCTGCATTTGCGTTCGCCGCTCGTCGGCCGGCCCAACGCATACAACATCCTCGCCGCCGCGGCGGCGGCCATGGCGCTCGACGTGCCTTTCAGCGCCGTCGAGGAAGGCATCGCCCGGCTGACGAGCGTGCCCGGCCGCTTCCAGGTGGTCTCCGGCCCCGAAGACGACGTGCGGGTGGTCGTCGACTACGCCCACACGGACGATGCGCTCAAGAATCTGCTCGAAACCGCGCGGCCTCTGGCAAAGGGGCGAATCATCACCGTGTTCGGATGCGGCGGCGACCGCGATCGATCCAAGCGGCCGCTGATGGGCGCGGTCGCGGCGCGCTTGAGCGACCTCGTGATTCTCACGTCCGACAACCCGCGATCGGAGGATCCCGAGCAGATCATCGACGAGATCAAGCGCGGCATCGTGATGCCCCCCGATCGGCTGCCCCCAAGGGGGCAGCCCGCGCCGGTGTCGACGGCCTGTCTTGCGCTCCCCGACCGGCACGCCGCGATCGAGCGGGCCGTGCGCGAGGCGCGCCGGGGCGACCTCGTCCTCCTTGCAGGCAAGGGGCACGAAAAGTACCAGGTCGTCGGCGAGCGTGTCACGGCGTTCGACGATGTGGAGGTCGCGCGCGCAATGCTGGCGCGCCGTCGGACGGGCTCGCGAGTGTCGTAACCAGGGTGAACCGAGTGTCCCTCACGTTCGGAGACGTCGCTGCCGCCACCGGGGGGCAGCTCATTGGCGGGCAGCAGGCGCAGCCGATCGAGGGGATCTCCATCGACTCGCGCACTCTCGTCTCCGGCGATCTCTTCCTCGCCATCCGTGGCGATCGGTTCGACGGCCACCGGTTCGTGGCGGACGCGTTTGCCCGCGGCGCGCTCGGGGCCGTCGTCGACACCCGCACCGCCGCGGGCGCGAGTGGCGGAAGAGACGCCGGCGCCGGCACGCCGGCGCTCATCACGGTGGAAGACACGACACGGGCGCTGCAGGACGTCGCCCGGGACGTCCGGCGCCGCTCGGGCGCTCGGGTCGTGGCGATCACCGGAAGTGCGGGGAAGACGACGACCAAGGAGATTGCCGCCGAGTTCCTGGCCGTGCGGCATCAGGTCTACCGGAACAAGGGCAACTTGAACAACCACATCGGCCTTCCGCTCTCGCTGCTGGAACTGCGGTCGTGCCCCGATGTCGCGGTGGTCGAGCTCGGGATGAACCGGCCGGGAGAGATTCGCACGCTGGTCAGTGTTGCCGAACCCGACGTGCGGGTCTGGACGAACGTTGGTGACGCGCATATGGGATTTTTCGACTCACCGGACGCGATCGCCGACGCGAAGGGGGAAATCCTGGAGCAGGCGCGTCCGGGCGACGTGCTCGTCGCCAATGCCGACGACCCCCGCATCGCTGCGCGCATCGGCGCGTTCGCCGGCCCCGTGGTGACGTTCGGCGTCGACGCGCCGGCAGACGTACGTGCCTCGTCTGTCGTCGTTCGCGGACTGGAGGGCACCAGCGCGCGGGTGACCACCCCTGCTGGCGAGTTCCACCTCGACACGCCGCTTCTCGGGCTGGCGAACCTGTCCAACGTTCTGGCCGCGACCGCCGTCGCCCTCCGATTCGACGTGCCGCTCGATGCGATCGCCGATACGGCCGCGAGCCTGCGGCCCGCGCGCCACCGCGGCGAACTGCTCCGACTCCCGGGCGGACTGACGCTCATCGACGATTCGTACAACTCGAGCCCCTCGGCCCTTCGCCGGGCGCTCGAGACGGTCTCTGGCGCGACCGGGAGTGCCCGGAAGATCGCGGTGCTCGGCGAGATGCTCGAGCTCGGCGCGCACGCCGCAGCGCTGCACGAAGGGTGCGGCAGGGCCGCGGCGGCCGCCGGCCTGCACCTGCTCGTCACGGTGGGGGGCGACCCCGCGCGCGGGATGGCGGATGCCGCGGTCGCCGCCGGGATGGCGCGCACCGCCGTTCTTCACGTGCCATCCAGCGTCGAGGCCGCGGAGGTCGCGGCGGCGCGGACGCGGCCCGGTGATCTGGTGCTCGTCAAGGGATCGCGCGGCATCGGTACGG
>JALZOC010000557.1 GCA_030857365.1 Acidobacteriota bacterium | reverse complement strand
CCACGGGTACGCCCCCGGCTTGATCGTCGTGAAACGATAGCCGCCGTCCGCGTCCGTGATCGTACGCCCCGCCCCGCCGAAGTTGGGATCGAGAGGCGCGGGATGATCGTCCTTCGCGTGCCGGTATCGGCCCGCGGCATTCGTCTGCCAGAGCTCGACGAGGGCGTCGCGCACGGGCTGCCCGTCCTCGTCCAGCACGCGCCCGGCCACCACGATGCGCTCCCCCTGTGGCTCGTCCGGATACTGGCGCGTGAGGTCGCTGTCGGTCGGACGGACGGGGAAATGCCCGTACACCGGCGTATTCAAGTCGGAGAGCGCGTCCGGTATTCGAATCAGCGGCTGACCGGGCGCGCGGCGCAGCGTCGACTTATACGGCGGGTACAACAGTGGCGGCTGGCTCCGGAGCACCTCGGGTCGAATCGCACTCATTTGATCAGTCCTGCTATTCAGCCGCCGCCGCGCCGTGGGCGCGGGCAGTTCGCGCGTTGAGGTCTCGCAGGACGGCGAGCTCGTGCGGAGCGGGCGCCGGCGTTGTGTCCATGCTCGCCCGGAATCGCACGCGCCACCCGGTATTCTCGCTCACCTCGGCCCGCGTCGCGCCTGGATGAAGCGTCGCGACCTCGAACTCCATGGTTTCCGGATCGGGGCGCATGGTGCAGAGATCCGTGACGATCAGGGCGGGCCCTCCGGTGCTCAGGCCCAGGGCGCGCCGCTCACGTCCCGTCGCCCCATGGCCGAGCGTCGTCTGGAAGTCGAGCTTTTCCACAAAGGCGCGCCGCCCGTGGCGCATCACGATGAAGATCTTGCGGCAGCTCGTCGCAATTTCGCTGGCGCCGCCGCTGCCGGGCAGCCTCACCGCCGGCCGCGAATAGTTGCCGATCACCGTGGTATTCAGGTTGCCGAAGCGATCCACCTGCGCACCGCCGAGGAAGCCCACGCTCATCCTTCCGCCCTGCAGCCAGTATTGAAACATCTCGGGGACGGAGACCGTCGTCAGCGCCATTTCGCACAGCTCGCCGTCGCCGATCGACAACGGCAGCACGCGCGGCCTCGTCTCGAGCGTGCCGGACTCATAGACGAGCGTCAGGTCCGGCGCGTGCGTCAGGCGCGCCAGGTTGCACGCCGCGGACGGCAGTCCGATCCCGACAAAACAGACGTCTTCATTGCTCAGCGCCCGTGCGGCGGCGACGGTCATCATTTCCGACGGCGTGTACGTCCGGTCCCGCCCGGTGTCAGCTGCTCGATTCACAATCCCCCTTGCCGCTCAACAACTTACGCTAAAGGTGAGTGTCCCCGTTTAGGGGCGCATGATGGCGGTTTCGACCCAACGGCGGAATCGGACGCGATCGCGCGCGATGGCGTCCCAGGCCGTGTAGAACACGTTGTCGCGCTGATAATACCCGTGCGCGTAGGACGGACGTGCGCCTCCCGGGACGACCGCGATGGCCTGCACGGTCCACGACGGCAGCACGGTGGCGTTCGTGCCTGTCGACCCCAGGTCTTCGACCACCTCCTCCACGGTGACGACGGCGCGCCGGGCCGCGAGCACCGCCTCCTTCTGGACGCCGATGATCCCCGCAAGCAGCACGTTGCCGCGCCGGTCCGCCTTCTGCGCATGGATGATGGTCACGTCGGGCCGAATGGCCGGGACGGCCGCAAGCATCTCCCCGGTGAAGGGGCAGGCCATGGTCTTGATGCGAGGGTTCACAGCCGGCAGATCGGACCCGACGTAGCCCCTGAAGAAGGCCGACGGCATCCCCGACGCCCCGGCCGCGTAGGCGTGCGCCATCGCCGAGTGGCTGTGCTCTTCAAGCTCCAGTGGAACGGGCCAGTCGCGCTCAACCGCATCGCGAAGCCGGTGGAGCGATCCGACGCCTGGATTGCCACCCCACGAGAAGACGAGCCGCCTCGCGCAGCCGCAGCCGATCATCTGGTCGTACAGGAGGTCAGGCGTCATCCGGATCAGCGTCAGCTTCGTCATCCCCTGCCGTATGATCTCGTGCCCCGCGGCGAACGGGATGAGGTGCGTGAAACCCTCGAGCGCCACCGTCGCGCCGGGCTGGACGAAACGGGCGACCGCGTCAGGAAGAGAGAGGAAGTCGGGCATGGCCAGGAGCTATCAGCTTTCAGTTCCGCGTCCGGTCCGGATGTCGGGCTGGTCTGACAGTCTAGCTGACTGCTGAGAGCGGACGCTGATGTCTAGTCGAGCGGCAGTCCGACGTAGTTTTCCGCCAGGCTCGTCATGGCCGCCCTGGAGCTCACGAGGTACTCGAGATCGGCGATGCGGCGGCGCTCGTCGAACGGCGTGTCCCGATCGTCCCGGTGCAGCATCGTCGTCATCCACCAGGAAAACCGCTGCGCCCGCCAGGTTCGCCGCACGCCGCGCGCCGAATAGTCGGCGAGCCCGCTGGTGTCGCCGCACCGGCAGACATGTTCCAGGATGGGCGCGAGCCGCCAGACGTCAGCCATCGCGAGGTTCAATCCCTTCGCGCCGGTGGGCGGGACGATGTGCGCGGCATCGCCGGCCAGGCACAGGCGTCCGTAGTGCATCGGTTCGACGACGAAGCTGCGCATGCCCGTCACACCTCTCTGGGTGATCGGGCCCTCACCCGGCGCCCATCCGTCCGCCATGGTGAGCCTCGCGCGCAGTTCGGCCCAGATCCGAGCGTCCGGCCATCGGACTGTATCTTCGTCGGCTGCGCACTGCAGGTAGAGCCGGGTGACCGCCGGTGAGCGCATGCTGAAGAGCGCGAACCCGCGCTCGTGGAGGCTGTACACGAGCTCGTCCGACGATGGAGCCGCATCGGCCAGGATGCCGAGCCAGGCGAACGGGTAGCTGCGGTCGAACGTCCTCAACGCGCCATCGGGAATCGACGGCCGGCATACGCCGTGAAATCCGTCGCAGCCGGCAATGACGTCACACCGGATCTCGTGCGGCTCGCCTTCGTGCGTGAACCGGATCGCCGGCTGCACCGACTCGAGATCGTGCACGCTGACGCGCGACACCTCAAAAAACAGTGGGCGGCCGGTCGTGGCGCGCGCCGCGATCAGAT
>JALZOC010000067.1 GCA_030857365.1 Acidobacteriota bacterium | reverse complement strand
ACCCGCCGAGTGCGCCAACCACGTCCGGCATTCCGGCTATCTGATCGCTAGATAGTTATGAAAAACGCTCTAACGTCACGGCCGGGACTGTGAAATTCATAATATGTAGTTTTAGATAAGTATGGCTCATATCTTGAACTTACGGTTGAGCGGTGACTTCTTCACTCGCGCCGGCGGAGGTGCCGGGAGTGTCCGTGGCGTCTTGAGCGAATACGCGCCGCGCGAAGACACGGTGACACCGGGACGGTCCACCCGGACGTCCAGCTCACGGACGCGCTTCCTGGCGTCGGCATTCGTCGAGTAGTACCCGATCACGTAATAGTCGCTCGTCTCGGCGTCGATGCGCTTGAAGGCCGTCTTGAAGTCGTTGTCATTGACGACGGCAAATCCACCGGTTTCTTCCGCGATGAAGCGCAGCGTGCTCTGCGTTTTCTGGAGGAAGGTCCGCCACTCACTCTGATCGATGTACTGTCCTGCATCGACGACGCCCGCCAGCCCGCGCGGATCCACCGTGAAGATGCTCGCGTTCGTGCGATTAGCCGCCAGGGTCAGCTCCCGCATGAGTCTGTACAGGTCCACGTCCGCCGTCGCCGTATTCAGGCTGTAGTAGGGGTTTTCCTGATCGATGAGGAAGCGCCCGGGGTCTGAAAAGCGGCCCCCCATTATGCGATCGCGGCTGTTCCGGCCTTCGGGGAACGGATCGAAGTCGTAGCCCGTGCTGATGTACACGACTGCCTTCCGCTTGTTCTGGAACTCTTCCAGCGATGCCACCATGTTATAAGCCGTATAGAACGCGAGGTGGGCGCGTGCCCGCACGTCGGCCGGACCCTGCGACGTTTCGAGCATTCGGAAGATCTCTCCCGCAGTCAGTCCGGACCCGCGGACTTTCGAGGCGGCCGACGCGACCAGCTTCCGGTCGTAAGTCGGCCCGATCTCGAGCGCCGACGGCCCGCTCGACACCATCGCGATCAAATCTCCGTCATTGAGCAATGTCGTCGCGAGGGTTTCGATGAGCCGCCGGACGTGAGGAGAGTATTCAGGCTCGAAGTGCAGGTCGTCGACGAAAATCAGCACGACGCGGCCGCCTGTATCGCCAGCCCCGGGACGTGGGGCGCTCGGCAGGATGATGCCTTGAGGAGCCGGAGCGGGCGGCGGTGTCAGGGTGTTGAACGTGCGGCCGCCGTGCACCAGCGCGAAAGAAGAAATCGTCTGCGGCTCTCCGTCCTCGAGCACAGTGAAATTGTCCCTGGTCAGGTCCGGGATGAAGCGGCCGTTCGCGTCGCGCGGGACTACGTCGGTCCGGACGAGCGTGACGTTCGTTCTGAAGATCGGGGCCTGCGGCGGCGGCTGTGTTCCGGGGGATTGAGCGCTCGCCAGCAGAGCCGCCGCAACTACTGACAGCAGGCTGAATATCACGGGGAGCACTCGTTCATTATATCTGCGCCAGCCGGACGGCGGCGGGCTCGCCCGAGGGCTTCACTTTCTGCCCATGCCGTCACGCGCCTGGCGGATCTCGGGCAGACCGGGATCCGCCTGTTTCCAGTTTGCGAGAAACTGTTTGTAGGCGCGCACGCTCCCGGCCGTGTCGCCTGCCTTGGCCCTCGCCCGCGCGAGCCCGAGCACGGCACGGCTGCGATTCGGTGTGCGCGCCAGTGCGCGCTCGAACCAGACGATTGCCTCCCTGGCACGGCCCGCCTCCAGCAGGAGCTCGCCATACAGTTCGTCCGCCCCTTTGACCGGATACGGACGGCCGATCGGTTGTGGCATCCTGACCTGCAGCCCTGTGGCCCGATCCATCGCCTCGAATGCCTCCGCGTGGCGGCCTTTCGCGAAAGCGACGAGCGCCTCGAGCTCCGCCGTCATGATCGCGGCCTGCTCGCGCAGTCCCGCCTCCTGCGCCGGCGCCGCGGCCTCTCTGCACAGCTTGATTGCGCTTTCGGCCCGCGCAAGGTCGCCCAGCTTCGCCGCGCTCATGCCGAGGGCGAACAGCTCGTCGATGTTGTCGAACGAGCTCTGACCCTTCATGTCCCCCCACCGCTCGCTCTCGATCACGGACCGCGCGCGCATCGATCCGCGATCGTTGCGCAGGGCAAGCGGCCCGCTGACACGGCCGATTTCACTGTCGGCGTAGTGGTGCCCGCCGGGTTGACCTGCCGGTGTGACGACCTTCATCGCGTCCTCGACGAGCCGCAGCGCCTCCGAGGCCTTCGCGAAGCGCCCCTGCTGGATCGCCTCGTAGTGGAGCCATGTGAGACTGTGAAAGTCACGCGATGCCGTCGAGAGCCCCTTGCGGGCCGCCCACGCAACGGAGGCGTCCCAGGACGCCTGATCCGTCGCCGCCGCCTCGTCCCAGTATCCAAGCTGCAGGAAGGTATGGGCCGGCATGTGGAGCGCGTGGCTCGCCGCCGGCGCGATCGTCGCGTACATCCGTGCGGCAGTGAGCGCGCGCGGCGCGAGCGTCCGGTGATCGTAGGCGTGGAGGATGTAGTGTGCGGCGCCGGGGTGCTTCCCATTCCGCCTGAAGACACCTTCCGCGATCGCGCCTGCCTTCTCTCTCAGGGGCAGCGCTGCATCGCCGCGCGGCAGCAACGCGAGCAGCGACAACGCATGGAACGCCTGCGCCTCCTCGTCTGCCGGAAACTCGCTGACGATTGAGGCCATGGCATTGGAGTACGCCTGATAGCGCAGGCGCTTGTCTCCCTCCCCGTAGAGCGACTCCACGGCGCTCAGGTACATCCGTTCGCGACGGGTGGGCGCTTGCGCGGCCCGGGCCTGCGGCGTCGGGCCGAGTCTTCCAAGCACGGCGCGCCCCTGAGCGACTTCTTCGTGGAACCACAGGGGCTGGTTGAAGCACATCGCCTCGCCCCAGTAGGCCATCGCGAACTGCGGCTCCCGGCGCTGCGCCGCGCGAAACGCCTCGATCGCGTCCTCGTACCCGAAGCTGTGGAGCCAGGCGACGCCGCGCAGGAAGTCTCGTTGGGCCGCGGGTGTGCCGGAGGTGGGAAAGACGATGGTCCCGAGGGGCGCGCCGGGGGCCCCGGTTTGGCGGCTTGCGGCCGAGAGACCTAAACACATGGCAAGGATCGGACACGCGATCGCGGCGCAACGATGCGTCATTGTTCGGGGCATGAGGATCGGGGAGAGGAACGCAGGGCGGGGTCTCAGAGACCCCGCCCCTGCCGTGCGGACGCGACCTTAGAACGAGACCCGGAACATCAGCTGGGTCAGCCGCATGAATCCGGATTGCACGCGGATCTGGCCGAACGTGGTGCTGCCCAGGGTCGAGATCGGACCGCGAACCTTGACCGTGTTGGTGGCGTTCAGCACCTCGAGCTTGATCTGACCGCGGCGGCCGCCGCCGAGCCCGACGTCCTTGGAGGCCACGAAGTCCCAGTTGTTGCGATGGGGCGTGCGGACGTCATCGACGGTGCGCGGCAGCGTCCCGAACTGGAACTGGCCCGGCAGGCTGTAGGCATTGGCATTGAGCCACGCGTTTGGCGGCGCAATGCGATCGCTCCGGTTCCCGTCAGTCTCCGGATCACCGGTCCCGGGGTTGACCCGCTGCATGCGCGTGAAGATCTGCGTGGTGTTCGTGTTGGCCGAGAGTGAAATCGGGAAGCCGCTCTCGATCGAGACGATCGACGAGATCGTCCAGCCGCCGAGAATCGCCGCCCCGAGGCCACTCGTTGCCCAGCGCTTCTTCGGGCCGAACGGCAGCTCGACGATCGGAGAGAACGCGATCTTGTGGGGGACGTCGAGAATCCCGATCGAATACTCGGCGTCGATGTCGTAAGCGTTCTGCGCCTCTCCCGCATTCCTGGAGAAGAAGTTGCTCTCGCCGAACTGGTTGTCCTTCAGACGGCTGTAAGTGTAGTTGATCCGCCCGCCCCACCCGCTGGTGAGCCGTTTCTCGAACTTGATGATGCCGGCGTGGTACTGGCTCCTGCCTTCCGTCGTCTGCCGCATCAGAATGTTCGAGAACTGCGGGTACGGCCGCAGCAGCTGCCGCCGCTGCACGGTAGAACTGGTCACGTTGAAGCCCTGCCCGGCTGGCAATCCGAAGAACGGATTCGGCACGTTTTCGAGCAGCGCCGAGCCGAGCGACAAGTGCCGTGGATCGAGCTGGTTGATGTTGATGATGCCGTCGAGCGTGCCGCCCAGCCCGAGGTCGCGGCCGGTCGCGCCGGAGTACTCGAAGCCGACCGCCATGTTGCCTGGGAGCTCGCGATTGATGTCGACGGAGTACTGCTGCACCCAGGGCGCCTTCTTGTTCTGATCGATGAACTCGATTTGACCGCCCACGCCCGTCAGCGGGCCCCGAGTGTTGCCAACAGGCTGACGCACCCCGTTCGTGAAGGGGTTCGTCAGCGAGATCGTGGGCCGGAACTGGTTCTGCTCGGTCGTGAACGTCTGCTCGCTGAAACCGATCTGACCGTAGTTGGCCGCGCCGACGCTCTGATAGTTCCAGGGCGCCCAATAAATGCCGTAGCCGGTGCGCAGCACCGTCTTCTTGTTGAACGAGTGAACGAGCCCGAGCCGCGGCGACACCTTCACGGCCGGCGGATCTCCCTGATGACGTGGAGCGCCGTCCACGCCCGCATAGACGAGCCCGCCCACGATCCGTTGTCCAGTCACGGGGTTCACGACGTTGCCGAGCGCCCCACCCGGATTGAGCCCGCGATCGAAGGCGACAGTGAACCCGTCGTTCTCTTCCATCAGCCCGGTTTCCCGCTCGAGCCGGAGGCCGAAGTTGAGCGTCGTGGAGGAGCGGATGCGGAAGTCGTCCTGCACGTACCCGCCGTAGTAGTGCACGAATGCGTTGAACGGGCTGGACACGCCGATGCGGCTCAGGTTGCCGGGGTCGCCCGAGACATCGCCCATCATGAAGCTGGCGAAGGCGTTGCCGGACGGCGCCGCTCCGCCGGTTGGCGCCAGGGGATTGGACGACGTGAAGAGACGATCGAATCGGAAGTCTCCCGCACCGCCGGCAAACGACTGGGTCTTGATCCCGATGAGGCGATAGTCCGCGCCGAATTTCAGCGTGTGGCGGCCAAGCAGACGGGTGAGCGCGCCGTTAGTGCTCCACGAGTACCAATTGCGCGGGAACGGGTCGAGCGCGCCGAACGGGTAATAGTCTGTGACCGCGACGCGCGGGAACTTCTCCACCTGAATGGAATTGAGGAACGACTGGTTGAAATTGAGCGACGCGGGGTCGAAATCAATCGACACCGTGTCGTCGTCGATGAAGCGGGTCCAGCCATACCGCAGCGTCAGCACCGTGTTGTTGCTCGGCAGCCAGGTGTTGTTCAGCGCGAGGACGTTCACCCGGCGCTTGAGCAGGTAGTCGTCGCTGTCGATGAAGCGGTTCGGATCGCTCAAGCCAGGATACGCGAGGTTCGCGCAGGGCTCGTCTGTCTTGTTGTAGAGATAGAAGCCGGTCAGGGAGACGGAGTCCGAGAAGCGATGATCCACTTTGCCGGTATACATGACCGCGCGGTCCTCGATCTGCGCGGTGCTCTCGAAGTTCGCATTGCCGTCGCTGACGTCCCGCGTGGGCATCGGCAGGAAGGCGGCCATCGCGCTGGCCACGGGGTTCAGGCGGTTGGTGGGAATCACGTTTCCCGCGAACGGCTGGCGGCCGGTCCCGTCGGCGTTTCCGGTCTGGGGATCGTAGATGACGACGAGCCGCCCGGCGCTGTCAAACGACTGCGAGAAGTCCCCGCTCCGCTCTCGCGCGGTCGGGAGCCGAAGCGAGCCGTTTCGGGTCGTGTTCGAGCCGTATCCTTCCGAGGTCGCCCAGAAGAACGTGCGATTGCGGATGAGGGGACCGCCAATGGCGCCGCCGCCCAGATGGAAGTAGGTGTCCGGCAGCGGCACTTTAGGGACGGCGCGCTCTGAGAAGAAGTTGTTGGACATGCCCCACCGGGGGCGGTTCTGGTAAAACCCGCTGCCATGCCAGTTGTTCGAGCCGGACTTGGCCGCAGAGTTGAAGGTGCCCCCGCCTGTCCGTCCCGTCTCCGCGTCGTAGGTGTGCACCTGCACATTGACGTCTTCGAGCGCTTCGATCGACGGGTTGGCGGACGCGCGATTGCGCAGGTCCGTGATCGGCACGCCGTCCACGATGTAGTTGTTGCCGCGCCGCGCGCCGCCGCCGAGCGAGAGAAGCGAAGCGTTGGTCTGGTCCTGCTGCCGGTTGAACTGCGCGTCGCCCGACGCGATGACCGTCGGCACCGTGACCGCGAAAAGGAACGCCGACCGGCCGGGGCTGGGCAGCGTCTCCAGCGCTTTCGAGTTGATGATCGCGCCGGTGGACGCGTTGGACGTTTCGATGAGGGATGTCGCGCCGGAGACGGTAATGGTTTCCTGCAGCTGGCCGACCTCGAGCACGACGTCCAGCGTGATGAACTGCTGGGCGCCGATGCGGACTCCCGTGTTCTCGTAGGACCGGAAGCCGGTCAGCGCGGCCTTGACGGTATAGGTGCCCGGCGGCACGGCGGCGAAATTGAACTCGCCGGAACTGTTCGTCACCGCCTCGCGCTTCTGATTTGTGTCCTGGTTGATCAGGTGCACCGTTACGCCGGGCACGATGCCTCCGGCATCGCGCACCGCACCGCGCAAGCCGCCGGTAAACGTTTGCGCGACAGCGCTCGTGGCGACCGCCAGCACCAGCGCCAGCGCGCGAAGCAGGTGAAATACTGGGATCCTCATACTCGCTCCTTCACCGAAAGCGCCCGACGCGATGCGGGCCATCGCCGGACAGAACTTGACGCGACCGTTGGCTATTTTGGGGCGGATTCTACGGCGGACTGCCGCATAGCGCAAGCCGTTTCTCCGGCGCGATCTATAATCGGCGCCGGCCACATGGATCTTCCTGAGTTGAACCGGCGGGAATTTCTTCAAAGCTCTCTCGCGGTAAGCGCGGCGCTTTTCCTGGCGCCCGCTGGCGCCCCGCAGGGCCGCCTGCTCGGCACCCTGCCGTTGACGAGCCGCGGCGCCCAGACTGCCCCCCTCAATACCCTGATTGGTGTCGGCCTCGACGCGCGTCAATTCCTCGACCTGTCGCCCCTGACGCCAAACACGCTGGTCACGCCGACGGGCGATTTCTACGTCCGCACGCGGTGTCCTGACCGGCTGGACCGCAGCCGCCCGTGGACGGTCGGCATTCGCGGGCTGGTGCGCCGGCCTGTCGACGTGTCCCTCGTCGAGCTCGAGCGACTGGCTGCCCCGATGGGCACGGTACTGCTCGAGTGCGCCGGGAATACGAATCCGAACAACTTCGGGCTGATGAGCGCGGCCGCATGGACGGGCGTTTCGCTTCGGCGCGTCCTCGCCCGGGTGATCCCGCTGCGGAAGGCTACGCGCGTGCTTGTTTCGGGTTTTGACGATCATTCGCAGCCCTCCCGCTCGTCGGTCGCCGGGGCAAGCTGGATCTTCACCTTCGAGCAGCTCGAGGCGGCGGGAGCGTTCCTCGCGACTGACATGAACGGGAAACCATTGAGCCCGGATCACGGCTCCCCCGTGCGGCTCGTCGTACCGCGATGGTACGGCTGCGCCTGCATCAAGTGGGTCAACGAAATCCTCCTCGTCGACGAGGAGGCGCCCGTGACAAGCCAGATGCGTGAGTTCGCGGGGCGCACGTTTCAGGACGGTCAGCCCGAGCTGGCGAGAGACTACGCCCCGGCCACCATCGATCTGGCCGCGACAGCCGTTCGGGTCGAAAAATGGCTCGTCGACGGCCACATCGTCTATCGCGTGATTGGCGTGATGTGGGGGGGCGCGCGTCCGACCAACGCCCTGATGATTCGATTCAAGTCGACAGAACCATGGGCACGCGTCGAGTCGTGCCCGCTGCCGCCGAACACGGCCACGTGGACGATGTGGTCGCACACGTGGCGGCCGGATGCGCCCGGATCGTATCAGGTGGTTCTGCGTGCGGACGATCCGGCCATTCCGACAGGCCGGCTCGATATCTACTTCTATCTGCGCGAAGTCCGCATCGACGAGGTGTAGTCGGCGCGCCGCCGGGGACCGCGTCGCGGTGTCCACCCTCAGGCTCGAATCCCACCGTCACCGCTCTGACTGAGCCTGTTTTCCTTCGTCCTGCGCCTTTCGAGCTGCAACCATATCTGCAGGGAGGAAACATGTCGCAGGTGCGATATCCCGAAAGCCCGGTCGACGTTGTCGAGGCGCTAGCCGTCGCGGTTCCCCGCAAGCCGGACTGGCGCACACGGGTGGCGTGCAGACTGTGGGGACATCACGTCGACAACCGCTCCTTTCGGGAGAAGACGGGGTCGCAGCGGTCCTGCCGCTGCGGCGAGCGGTACCTGCGGACCGACGGCTCGCATGCACGCGTCCGGTGCCTGTCCCCGGACCATTCTTACCGCCCGCCAGGGGCGGACGTCGTCGTCTGCCCGGGCAACGTCAACGCGACGAGCGAGGTGTTCGCGCCGCCGCCGGTTGCAAACACGATGTACTGCTTGCCCTTGTGCATGAAGGTCATCGGCGGCGCGCTCGTCTTGCTCGGAATCGGCACGGCCCCCACCTGCTTGCCGGTGGCCTTGTCCACCGCGTAGAGCTGCGGCTCGACCTTCGGTGGTCCACCGCTTCGGCCGGTGCCGTAGATCGCCAGCGTCCGGGTGGTCATGACCTGTGCGTGACCACGGGCGGGCGGGGACGGCGGCAGCTTGACGCCGACAAATAGCGGATCCGTCGAGGTCACCGGCGCGAGCTGGCCGCCGTTGGGAATCCACCACGCCTTGTCGCCGGTCCGCATGTCGTATGCCGTGATGCCGCCGAGTTCCTTCGGCTTCAGGATCGATACTCCGCCGATCGTGGTCCCTCCGGCCCTGCTCTCGAAACCGCCGACGGGAGCCTCGGGTTTCTTGTACCCCGGAGGGACGGGCAGCGCCCCAAGCTGCCCGCAA
>JALZOC010000556.1 GCA_030857365.1 Acidobacteriota bacterium | reverse complement strand
GTCCTCGAACTGCACGAAGCGGAACAGCAGAGGGTTGTGCTCCTCGCCGGGCCATCCCACGGTCAGGTGCACGTGATTGAAGGCGTTCGCCGTGCCAATCGGGTCTCCGGTGCCGAACCTCGCGCCCCGCCTCACCCGCAGCGCCACCAGGACCCCGGCTTCGTCGTAGCTGGCGACAAAGCGGGCGGAGTCGATCGCCGCGTTGCGCCTGTCGCGCCCGACCCTGAGGTGCACGTACGTGAGGGGACCGACGCGTATCGATTCGCTCAAGGTCCCGAACTCGCCGGCGGCGAGCGGGCTCGTCACCGTGGCGGGCCGGATCGCCCGCACGAGTGTGCCTTCGGATGCACGAACATCGATGCCCGCGTGGAAGCGCTCTCCTCCCTCGCCGCCTCGCGGCTCGCCGAGCGTTCCCGTGATCTCGAAAGGGCCGTCCATGGGACCCAGCGGCCAGAGCAGCGGCTCCCGCGCGAACGTTTCGGCGTCGAACCGTGGATCGACGCCAGGCGGAGCCGGCGGCCGCACGGGACGACTCTCAGTGGCGGCGGCGATCCGGATGAGCGCGTTGCGGGAGTCGGCGACCACGATACGGCCGGGAGCCGCAAGGGCGAGCCCGGCCGGGCTGCGAAACCGCGCCGCGTCCCCCGGGCCGTCGGCATACCCCGGCCGGGATCCCGCCACGATCCGGGCGTGGAGGCCCGGCGTGATCTCCACGATGCGGCCGCGATCGTCCGTCACGTAGACAATCGCCGAAGGGCTGACCGCAATGCCGATCGGCCGGAACAGCCCGTCGCCCGGCAGCGGACCAACGCTGCTGACAAGGCCGCTCACCGAAATCAGCCGGACAGCGCCGTTTCCCGAATCCGCGACGTAGACATTTCCGCCGCCGTCTACAGCGACGCCGCACGGCGTATCGAATCGTGCCTCGGCCGCCGGGCCGTCCACGTACCCGGGACCCGCGGCGCCAGCGAGCGTCGTCACCGAGCCGTCCGCGTGGATTGCGCGGATGCGGTCGTTGTAAGTGTCGGCCACGATCACCCGTCCACCGGAATCGACCGCGATCCCCACCGGCCCGTTGAAGCGGGCATCGTGTGCGGCGCCGTCGCGGTAGCCGGGCGACAGGCCTCCGGCCTGGGTCGAGACGGTTCCATCCGCAGTGATCCTGCGCACGGCATTGTTGCCGGTGTCGGCGAGATAGAGAACGCCGGACGGAGACATCGCGATTCCGGAGGGAGTGCTGAAGCGGGCGGATGCGCCCTGGCCGTTGGCGTAGCCCTGCCCGCCGCCCGCGAGGGTCGACACGAGGCCGTCGGGCGTGATGCGGCGGATGCGCTGCGCGTCCCCCGCATCGGCCACGTAAATGGCGCCGTCCGCGCCGACCGCGACACCGAACGGGTCCGAAAAGCGCGCGCTGAACGCGCGGCCATCGCGCACGCCCGGCACGCCATCACCGGCAACGAGGGAGACGCTTGCGGCCCAGCCTGCCGTGAGGGGCCGGTCGGCGAGAAAGTACATCAGCCGCCACCAGAACACCGCCGCGACGACCAGGGTCGACAGAATGAGGGCCACGGCCGCGAACAGCCAGCCGCGCCGTCGTCGTCCGGCACGCTGCGAGCCCTCGCCGTTCTTCGCCACCCACGAATTGTACCCGGGCCACGCCGGGGGCTCGCCCGCCTTCGCTCGGCGGCCGATCCGTGCGAGCTGCGGCCAGGCCAGGGATTCGGGACTCGGGGGCTTATTCGGCGCGCAGCGCGCCCATCGGATCTATTCGCGACGCGCGGCGCGCCGGCAGGTAGGCCGCAAGCGTGGCGACGACCAGGAGCAGGAGGGGTCCCGCGGCATACGCGGCCGGATCGATCGGCCGGACCCCGTGCAGCATCGAGGCGATCCCTCGGCTGGCCGCGAAGGCGAGCGGCAGGCCTATGGCAGCGCCGAAGGCGACGAGCACCAGCGCTTCGCGCACCACCAGCCAGAGCACGCTCGCGCGATCGGCTCCGAGCGCCATCCTCACCCCGAGCTCCCTCACGCGGCGAGCCACGCCGTAGGAGATGGTGCCGTAGAGTCCCAGGCAGGCAAGCGTGAGTGCGACGATGCCAAAGGCGGCCGTCAGATGCGCCACGAGACGATCGTTCGCGATGCCCCGGTGCAGTCGTACTTCGAGCGGCACCACGTCGAACACCGGAGTCGCAGGCTCGGCCTCCGCGAGCGCCTGCGAGACGGTCTTCACGAGCTGCTCCGGCGGCACGGACGTCCGGACCTCGAAGTTCGACAGCACGTCGTCGGGCACCGAGTCCGACAGCCGGTAGATCATGTTCGGCGCGCTCCCCCGCAGCCTGTTGTACCGCGCATCCTGCACGACGCCGACGATCACGGGAGACTCTGGCCCGAATGGATCTCCATACGACCAGCGTTTGCCGATCGGACTACCCGAGGGAAAGAACCGCCGTGCCATCGATTCATTGATGATGCTGCTCCGCCGGCCCGGCTGGCCGTCGTCCGTCGTGAATGCGCGCCCCTCGACCATCCGCAGCCCCACGGCATCGAAGTACCCGGCGGTGATGATTTCTTCGTTGGTCTGGAGCTCCTCTCGCGGTCCCGGTGTGTACCCTTCGACGCTGAGGCTGCTGCTCCGCTGCGAGGTGCCCAGCGGTCCGTTCAGGGAGAGACTCACGGCGGTCACGCCGGGGACCCGCTGGAGCCGGTCGATGATCCGCTCGTAAAGTGCCTGGCGCTGCGCGTTGGTGTATCCGAGACTCCGCACGTCGAGCCGGCCGACCAGTATGTGGCCGCGATCGAAGCCCACGTCGGTCCGGAGCAGCGACTGCATGCTCCGCACGAACAGTCCGGCGACGACGAGCAGGAGCACGCAGAACGCAATCTGCGCGACGACGAGCGCCTTGCCAAGGACGGCGCCGCGGCGCCCGCCCCCTCCGCCGGCCTGGCGCGCCTGCGCTTTGAGCGCGTCTGTCGGAGCGATCTGGGTGCTGCGGAGCGCCGGCAGCAGCCCCGCGGTGATGCCCGCCAGGAGCGTCACGCCGAGCGCGAAGACCAGCACCCGC
>JALZOC010000555.1 GCA_030857365.1 Acidobacteriota bacterium | reverse complement strand
GCGCAAAGCTCGTCACCCTGGCAGACGAGGCGATGAGCGGCCGGGCGGCGTCGGACTTCGGCATCGGGTGGCGCAACGACTTCTTCAAGGCCCAGACCGGCACGTTCGTGCCGTTTACCGTGACCGTCGAGCGGTCGAAGCTCTCGACAGCCACCGCGCTGATGTATGTGCGCGCCACACGGCGCGAGGCGGCGCCCCCATCGCGCGGGCGGACGACGCCGGCCCGGTACCCCTTCGATCTCATCTTTCCGGTGGACCTGGCGGGTCCCGCCGAAGGGCCGGTTCGCATCACCAGGGGTTTTGCCGTGCCACCAGGGGAGTACGACGTGTACGTCGCCCTGCGTGAGCGGGCGCCGGATCCTGCCGTGCCCGGGCCGCGTCTGAAGGCTGGCGTCCTCAAACAGCCGCTGAGCGTGCCGGACTTCTGGGCGCGGGAACTGGCGACGAGCAGCGTGATCCTCGCCGATCGGATCGAGACGCTGCCCGAGGCGCCGGGAGCGGACGAGGTCCTCGAACGCCCGTACGCAATCGGGACGAACGAGATTCATCCGGCTGAGAATGCCTCGTTCCGCAAGGACCGGGAACTGATTGTCGTGTTCCTGATTTACAACGCGATGGTTTCGCCGGACCGCGACTTCGACGTCCGGGTGGACTATCACCTGTTTCGCAGCGTGGCGCCGGGGGCGCAGCCGCCCGGGACGCCGGCGGTTCACGCCGGGGGCGAGCATCCGGCGCCGCGGCCCGGCGAGGAGTACGTGACGCACACGAATCCGCAACGGTTCAAACCGTCGCTGATGGGAGCGCAGTTCGATCCCGAGGCGGGCCATCCGATGATGGCGGGCCAGGGGATTCTTCTCTCGTCGTTCCAGGAAGGCGAATATCGCCTGGGGATCACGGTCACCGATCTGATCGCCCGCCGGACGTTGTCGCGGGACGTGATGTTCAGGGTCGTGGGTTCGTAGCGCGGACGGAGGACAGCCATGCGATGCACAACTCGCGCGCTCTCGGGGGCGGTCGTTGTGGTGCTCTGCGGGGGCACTGGCGCGGTGGCCGCCTTCGGGCAGGCCCCGCCCGCGCCGGCTCCCGCCCTGCACGCCTCTCGCGCGGACTTCGCCGTCAACGGCGTCGTCATCGACGAGGACGGCGCCCCGCTCGGCGGCGCTCTGGTGTCCGCGCTCGGCGCGTTGACGGCCATGGCGGTCACGGACGCCGGGGGCCGATTCTCGCTGCCGGCGCTTCCCCCCGGTGAGTACAGCGTTCGCGCGCATCTGACGGGGTTTGCCGCATCCCGGCGGGAGACGATCCGCGTCGGCGCGGCCGCGCCGGACAGCTTCCGGCTGCAGTTGCGCCGCCTCGACGCGCCGGTCGCGACGAGCGGCCACGCTCTGCCGCTCACCGCCCGCCCCATCGTGGCATCGGGCTTCGGGCTGCCGGCCGTCGAACCTGACGCCGAAGAGCCAGCCGGAGGCGGGGACCATTCCCACACCGAAACCGCCTGGCGACTCCGTCACCTCGCGCGAAGCATCCTGAAGGATTCAGCCAGCAGGGTCGTGGTCGAGTCCGGCGAGCCGGTGCCGGCCGCGGAGTCGATGTTCAAGGTCAAGAGCGCGGCGCCAAGCGCGTTGTTCTCGGATTTGCCGTTCTCCGGGGAGGTCAACCTGCTCACGAGCAGCGCCTTCGGGCGCGGAGCGCCGTTTTCGGGCAGCAGCCTGCCGCGCGGGATCGCGTATCTCGCGATTGGCGCGCCGGCGCCAGGCGGCGACTGGGCGGTCAAGGCGGGGATGAGCCAGGGGGATCTGTCGTCCTGGATGGTGGCCGGGTCCTTCATGGCACGCCGCGACTCTCTGCACTCCTACGACCTCGGCTTTTCCTACAGCACGCAGGAATATCAGGGCGGCAATCCGCTCGCGCTCGCCGCCGTGACCGACGGGAGCCGCAATGTCGGCGAGATTTATGCGGTCGACCGGTGGAATATTGGTGAGGGTGTGTCCTTCGAGTACGGCGGCCGGTACGCCCGGTACGACTACCTCGACCGCCCCGGGCTGTTCAGCCCGCGCGCGGGCTTCACCCTGGAGCCTGTCAACGGCACGCGCCTCAGCGCCGTTCTGGCGCAGCGGATGATCGCGCCCGGAGCCGAGGAGTTCCTGCCCCCGCGGCTCGCCGGCCCGTGGCTGCCGCCGGAGCGCACTTTTTCTCCCGTCGGCGGGAGCGCGCTGCGGGTGGAACGCGCGCGCTCGCTCGACGTCGTCGTCGAGCACGAATTCAGCGGGTCGTACGTGCTGGGCGTGCGGCGCTTCTTTCAGGCGGTCGACGACCAGGCGGTGACGATCTTCGGCGTCGACCTGCCGACCGGTTCGAAGCCGATCGGGCACTATTACGTGGCCACCGCCGGCGCCGTCGACGCGCGCGGCTGGGGAATACGACTGGGAACCGTATCGACCCGCCGCGTCCGCGGTTCCATCGATTACAGCCTCACGCAGGCGCGCTGGCGGTCGCAGGGGGATCTCGCGGGGGCGCGTCCCTGGCTCGCAAGCCTCGCACGGCCCGGGGTCGAGGACATCCACGACGTGACCGCATCGGTGGGGGCCGACATCCCCGAGACCTCCACGCGGGTGTTCGTGTTGTACAAAGTGAGCACCGCCTATTCGCGTGCCCGTGCCCAGCTGACGGACGCGGGGCCCGAAGGCCGCTTCGACGTCCAGGTGAACCAGGCACTCCCGTTCGCGCTGGCGGGCACCACGTGGGAGGTGCTCTTCAGCGTGCGCAACCTCTTCCGCGATCCCAACGATCCCGCGTCCGTCTACGACGAGCTGCTGGTGGTCCGTCCGCCCAAGCGGGTGGTCGGCGGCTTCCTGGTGCGGTTCTGAGCACCGGGCCGGTCAGGCGCCTTCGGAGAGGCGCGGCCGGCCGATTCGGACGACCCCACACCACACTCGCGATCCGGGTTTTTGAACGGTATGTCCAGCGTGTTGGAAGCGCAGGATGCGAGCGTTCGATGCTGACCGCGAAACCTCTTTCCACGCAGCAATTTACCTGTGGTTGGCCAATTCGCTCCGGGGAAC
>JALZOC010000554.1 GCA_030857365.1 Acidobacteriota bacterium | reverse complement strand
CGAGCGCGAACGCGTTCGACCACGAGTACCGCGCGTACGCCGATGTTCTGAAAAGACACGTTCGCTTTCCACACGTCGACTATGCCGCGCTGAAACAGGACCGCACACGACTCGATCGCGTGGTGGGTGAATTCGATGCGCCCCCGGCAAGAAGCGAATCCGGCTGGACGCGCGAGCAGCGGATGGCGTTCTGGATCAACGCCTACAACGCGTTCACGCTGCGCGCGATCATCGATCACTACCCGATCCGCGGCAGCTGGTTCACCCTTTATCCGCGCAACAGCATCCGCCAGATCGACGGCGTCTGGACGGAGCTGACGTGGCCGGCGGCGGGTCGCACCGTGACGCTCGACGAGATCGAGCACTCCGTCCTGCGGCCGACGTTCAAGGATGCGCGCATTCACTTCGCGGTCAACTGCGCGTCGGCCTCCTGCCCGCCACTGGCCGCCGAGCCTTACCGGCCGGGGACGCTCGATGCGCAACTCGATGGAGCCGCTCGGGTATTTCTCGCGAGCCCGGAGGGCGTGCGCGTCGATGGGGAGACGCTGAGGGTCTCGAGCCTGTTCAAGTGGTACGGCGACGACTTTACCGACCGCTATGCGCCGATTGTGCCCGGCAGCCGAGAGGCGCGCGAGCGCGGGATCCTGGGCGTCATCGCCAAGTACGGACCGCCGGCCGCCGCCGAGCTGGCACGCACTGGCCGGCCGGCGATCCGTTATCTCTCCTACGACTGGTCCCTGAACGACATCCAGCAGCAATGAGGTCTCCCATGATCGTCAACTTTATCTCCGTGCTTCCTGTTCTCCTCACGGCGAGCGCCGTCGTCGCGGTCGTCGCGGCGGCCGAGCAGCGCGGTCAAAATGACAACGCGCTCCATGTCGTCCTGCCACGGGACGCGATCCCGGCCATCTTCGACCCGGAGTTCGAGCCTGCGTCGAAGGCTCGCCTGGCGGATCACGAGCTGGTGATCGGGGTCGTCGGCGAGAAGGAACAGCGCGCGTACTCCACCTGGCAGCTCGATCGTCACGAGATCGTGAACGACACGTTCGAAGGGCGGCCCATCGCGGTGACCTGGTGACCGCTGTGCGGCACTGGCATCGTGTATGCCAGACAACTCGGCAACCAGGTTCTCTCGTTCGGCGTTTCGGGAATGCTGTTTCGCGACGGCCTCGTGATGTACGACCGTGAGACCGACACGCTGTGGACGCAGGTGAACGGGAAAGCCGTGAAAGGCTCTCTGATGGGCCGCGAGCTGGAAATCGTCCCTTCCGTGCACGCGACGTGGAAACAATGGAAGCAGCTCTATCCTGAAAGCGCGGTGCTGAAGAAGCGCGGCATCCCGCGGTCCTCGTACGACGCCTACAACCAGGATCCGAATCGGGCGGGTATTCTGGGACGCAGAATCGGTGACAGGCGGCTGCCGCCCAAGGAGCGCGTGATCGGCGTACGCACCGAGGAGGCTGCGACGGCGTTCGTCGAAAAGGATGTGCGGGAGGCCGGACTCGTACAGGGCGAGGTCGGATCCGTGCAGGTAGTGCTGGTCGCCGCAGGAAGTGATCACCCCATCGTAACGTTCAACCGGCGCGTTTCGGGACGCGTGCTCTCGTTTCGGTTGGCGCAGGGCGCGCCGTCGGTCATGGAAGACACAGAGACCGGCAGCCGCTGGTCGCTTGCCGACGGCAAGGCCATCTCAGGTTCACTGAAGGGTGCACAGCTCGCACGCGCCCCTGCCTATCCGGCCTTCTGGTTCGGATGGCTGGGGTATTTCCCGAATACAGCGTTGTGGAAGCGGTAAACGCATTGAGGAGACACGAATGACGATCGCGATCGAATTGCCACAGCCCTGCTTGCGCAGCGCCTCGGCGTGTTCATAGTGATGGTGATGTGGACGCTCGACAAGTTCGTAAATGTCTCGCACGCCGCGCGCGTCTTCGAGGGGTTCTACGGGATCGCCGGGCTCGGACAGGGGTGATGGCCGCCATCGGAGTCATCGAACTGCTGCTGGTCCTGGCCTTTGTCGCCGGCTATCAGAAGCGGATTTCGTACGGTGGCGTCCTGCTCCTGCACGGTATCTCGACGCTGTCCTCGTATCGGCAGTATCTCGATCCGTTCAACAACCTTCTGTTCTTCGCCGCCTGGCCCATGCTGGCGGCCTGCTTTGCGTTGTACTTGCTGCGCGATTTCGACACGCGGTGGACCGTAGACCATGCACGGTCTGCGCTCAGAAGCTGATCACCTGGTACCCCTCTGAAACGGCGCGCCTGAGTCTGCATCGCATTGACCACACGCCCGAGCGCCTCCTTCGTCTCGGTGTCGGCGAGCACGAGCACAAAAACCTTGTTCATCGTCTCCTCCCATGTTGATGGCGCACCACACAATGTCACCGGCCCGATCGCAACGTTACATTGTGCACAATACGGGCGGCTGAAGCTGTGAACGCGGAGGCTGCGGATCGTGTAAAGCCACCTGCATCAGTGAGACTCGGGCTCTCCTGCAGGAGCACATAGTTCGAGAGGACGCCGAGCCGATGGTAGGAGACTAAGGAGAGATGTTAGCGATTCAGGAGTACGCCGCCATCGGCGACGGCCGCACCGTCGCACTCGTCGGGCGCCACGGCTCGATCGACTGGCTGTGCTGGCCGCGGTTCGACAGCCCGTCGATCTTCGGCGCGCTGCTCGACGAGCATGGCGGGTGCTGGAGTCTGGCCCCAACCGCGGCGTCCCGTGTCACACGCCGCTATCTCGACGACACGAACGTCCTCGAGACGCGCTTCGACACGGCGACCGGCACCCTCGTCCTCACCGATCTGATGCCGGTCGCCTCCGAGGAGGACAAGGGCCGGCTCCTGCTGCCGGACCACGAGATCCTCCGCGTTGCCGAGTGCGTACGGGGCGAGATCGAGATCGAGATGCAGTGTGCGCCGCGTCCGGACTACGGACGGCGCCCAGGGCGAATTCGGCACGCCGGCCGGCTGGGCGTTCGCGTGGAGATGGGCGCCGACCTGCTCGTGCTGCGGAGTGACCTTCCGCTCGACATCTCCGCAGACGGCCAGGTCAGGGGGA
>JALZOC010000066.1 GCA_030857365.1 Acidobacteriota bacterium | reverse complement strand
ACACGCGGCGATGGCGAGCGATCCAGCGGCGCAGGCGATCGTCGACGGGATGGGATGTGAGCATCAGCGTCGATCCTATCGCAGGCGCAGGACGTCCGTGTTCACGGCCGGAAGTGATAGACCCGTTTGCACGAATCCGACGGGACCAGTGTCGCATCGTTCAACTCGGTAGATAAGGGAGGTGGCGCTTGTGGTTCGAGCAGTAACTTCCCGTGAAATTTTTCAACTCAAAAAAGAAACGGATCGAGACCATCCGCGGGGACATCGGCGGCCACTTTCCGGAACGCGCGGCGAATGGTCGGTTGAACGGCTCCACGAGGACACGACAGGCGCGCTCCAGATCGAATACGGCGACGAGACAGCCGACGCGAATTGCCGTTCGCGACCGAGCTCGTGGCGAGCGTGATCTTGCGGACCGCGCGCGAGCAGGAACGGCCGGACAACGAGATGAGGGCCTTCATCAACGGTATCTTCGATGACGTGACCGATGGATGGCAGCACGCAGTCGATGCCGTCCATGTGGTGACCGCGGAATACCTCGCGCCGCGCTTCCGCGAGAGTGTGGATTAGCTACTTCGCGCTGCCCTGGTGACGCTCAGAACAAGTGACGTAGATACTCCATTCCGCCGCCGGGGCTGCGGTTCGAACGTGTCGAGCACTTCGTTCTGCGATCGGCAGACCTGAGACGCCGCAGCGAGCCCGCAACGTCCGGCCGCAGTTCCCAGCCGAGTTGATGTGTCGCCAGGCGCGACCAGATCATCCTCGCGGAACTGACCGGCCACGCGGGCATCACGCATGGCGAGCGCCTGCCAACCGATTCGACGCGGGTCTCGCCGCGGCGTCGCCCGGCATCGAGGAGTGGAACTGTTCGCGGTCGCCGCGGGCCCTGTTTATTTAGGCACCACAGCCAGCTTGTTGTCGATTTTGTAACCAGTGGCGTGCTCGCTCGCAATTTGCTCAGCACGCGCCTTTTGCGCTTGGGTCGGCACCGAGCCCCGCAGGACGACGGTCTTGGTATCACCGTACGTGTCGACGTCGATCGCGCCTGCATCGATCGTCTTATCCGCCAGGATCGCAGTCTTGACGTCGAGGGTTTCGATCCCCGCCTTGGTGGCCGCCGTGTTTGCCTTGGCGTCCTGCGCCACGCCGCGAGCCGTGGCACCGCAGGCGGTAGCGCCCGCCAGAAGAGCGACCGCAGCCGTTGTCTGAGCGAATTGACGAATGTTACGCATGATGATTCCTCCTGGATGATCGAGTTGGGTCGGATCTCCCTGGGCCACGTACCCCACCTGGCCAGTAGCGCGCGCGGGTTCCCTGCCAGCGAGGATGGTGCGCCCGGCTGGAGTCGAACCAGCGACCTTTGGCTTCGGAGGCCAACGCTCTATCCAGCTGAGCTACGGGCGCGATCGCGCGAAGGGACGAGTCGAGAGCGTGGTGCGCCCGGAGGGATTTGAACCCCCGACCTACGGGTTCGAAGCCCGGCGCTCTATCCAACTGAGCTACGGGCGCATGGCGACTCGCGTCGTCCGCATGGCCCCGGCGCGGCCAGGCGATTGTCCATCATAGCGGCCGCAGCCCGGCTGCGCAAGGCGGCGTATCAAGCCGCGCTAAGTGTTACCGAGCGATCCATCATCGCGCCCCAAATCGGGTTACCCATGAAAGGACGGATTCATGGGAGCCTCGCGAGTGGGACCACAGGCGACGCGCGAGTATTTGGCCCGGATGCGGGAGCGGTATGAACGATCGGGGCGGGACGCCAAAGGGGGGCTGCTGGATGAGGTCTGTGAGGTGACCGGGTATCACCGCAAGGCGGTGATCCGCCTGATGCGGCGCGCCCCGCCGCCGTCGACGGGACGCCGCCGCGGTCGGCGGCTGGAGTATAGCCCCGAGGTGGTGGCCGCCTTGCGCGCGATCTGGACGGCAGCCGGCTATCCCTGGTCGGTGCGGCTGAGGGCGCTGCTGCCGGCGTGGGTGCCGTGGGGACGGCGCCGCTTGCGGCTGACGGCGGCGACCGAGCGCGCGCTGCTGCGGATCAGTGCGCGGCAGATCGATCGCCGCTTGCGGCCGTACAAGCAGGAGCTCCGCACGCGCATCTACGGGCGCACAAAGCCGGGCACGCTGCTGAAGCACCACATCCCCATGCAAACCGAACGCTGGAACGTCACCGAGCCAGGCTTCACGGAAATCGATCTCGTGTCGCATTCGGGCGATTGCGCCGAGGGGGAGTTCTTGCACTCGCTGAATGTGACCGACATCCACACAACCTGGGTCGAAACGCAGGCGGTGCTCGGGAAGGGCCAGGAGCGCGTGCGCCAGGCGCTCGAGACGATCGCCGCCGCGCTGCCGTTCGTGTTGCGCGGCATTGATTCGGACAATGGGTCGGAGTTCATCAATGCCCATCTGTATGGCTACTGCCGCAAGCGCGCCATTAAGTTCACGCGCGGCCGGCCGTACAAGAAGGACGACAACGCGCATATCGAGCAAAAGAACTGGACCCACGTCCGCAAGCTCGTGGGCTATGACCGGTATGATTCGCCGGCCGCGCTCGCGGCGCTCAACGCGCTGTACGCCGATGTGCGGTTGCTGCAGAATATGTGGCTGCCCTCGGTGAAGCTCGTCAAGAAGGCGCGGGTGGGCAGTCGGCTCCGCCGCGTCTACGGCCCGCCGGAAACCCCCCTTGATCGCGTCCGCGCGTGTCCCACGGCGGACGCAGCCAAGGTAGCGGTGCTGAGGCGCCTCTACGCGACGCTCGATCCCTTTGCGCTCGCCACGCGGATCGAGCAACAGCAAGACCGACTCTACGCACTCGCGACTCATCGCCGCGGCGGCCGGCCTATGGACGCCGCCGGACCTGTGGAAAACGCCAAGATCGCGTTTCCCACGAGGTCCTTGGAAAACCCACAGAGCGGGTTTCCCACCGCGCCCACAGGCCATCGTTCTGCTCGATCCCAGAAGAAGCCAACGAAGCAAACTCGGGTAACCCGACTAATGGCGCGATGATTCAGCGCTCGGTAACACTTTCAAATGGCTTGACAGGGGCGGCGGCCACGAACTGCCCGCGGGTGGCGCGGACATCCAGACTCGGAGTACACTCGTATCCCTCCAGCAGCCCATGAAGACTCCTCACGTTCTCGTCGTGGACGACGACCGCGACACCCGCGAGTTGTACAAACTCGTGTACGAGACCAGCGGCTACCGCGTCTCCGAAGCCGATGGCGTGAGCCGCGGCGTCGATGCGGCCCAGCGACTCCGCCCGGACGTGGTACTCACGGACTGGCGGCTGGCCGATGGCGATGGCATGGAACTGTGCCGCGCCCTGCGCCGCCATGGACCCACACGGCTGATTCCGACCGTCGCCGCAACGGGGATGACCCTGAACGCCGCCTCCCGGGCAGAAGCACGCCGGTGGGGATGCGAAACCTTCCTGACGAAACCGATCGATATCGACGTGCTCCTGCGCGCCACGGCGAGCACGTTACAGCTGACGCAAGCCCGGGTGCTGAGGGCGGCGTCGGTCCGGCTGCGTCGCTTTGCCGTCTCGTTGCGGAGCAATGCCGCCGGGACGTCGGCTGCACGCACGCTTACGGCGTCCGGTCTGCTGTCCGCTTCCCAGGCGAGTGTGAACGGCGGGGTCGCGCTGATCATCGCTGACGATACGGGAAGATACGTCGGAGCGAACGATCGCGCCGCGGAACTGACCGGCTACGACTCCAAGGTGCTGACCACCATGTCGGTGGCGGACCTGACCCCCGAGCCTCAAGCGTCAGCAGGGCAGCGGCTGTGGAACAGCTTCATTGCGGACGGGACGCAGGAAGGTGTGTATCTCGTGAAACGCCGCGACGGCGTCGCGGTTCCCATGCGGTACGTCGCCATTGCCAACATCACACCCGGACTGCACCTGAGCGCGCTCACACCGGCCGACGCGGTAGACATCCGGTAGCTCGCCTCATCGGCGTCCTGTCCTGGCGCTTGAGGTCACGTTTCGTCCGGCTCAGCCAAGCGGATTTTTCGCGAAGCACAAATCATCGACCACACGGCCACCGATGAGGTGCTCCTGAATGATGCGCTCCGCGTTCTCCGGCGTGACGTTCCGATACCAGATGCCCTCCGGATACACGACACAGATCGGTCCCCCGGTGCAGATGCGCAGGCACTGGCACCTCGTCCGGTAAGCCGGCCCGTCTGGACCGGCGATGTTCAACGCCTTCATCCGGGTCTTGAGATAGCTCCACGTCCGTTCACCCGCCGCGAGATCCGCGCAGTCCGGGCCGAGGCACACGAAGAGGTGACGCCTGAGGCGGCCCACGCCGAACGACCGCGCGGCCTCCTCGGGCGTCTGGTCATCCTTCTTGCCCATGGCCGTGAATCATAGCCCAGCGTGGCACCCGGCTTGCTGAGAGCCCCTGTCTCAACGTGAGCGATGCATCGCACCCGGACGACGGCATAGCGAAAAGGAGACCCCATGGCCAACGAACCAGAAAAGCTGTTTCAGCCGCGCGACGTGGAACCCGGAGACGAGGAGCAGGTCCGCGGGGGTGAAGACACGCCCGATCTCGCGGAAGACACCGACGACGAATTCGACGACGCGGACGATGTGGACGACGACGAGGAAGACGAAGCCGAGGGGACAGGCATCTGACCATCTCCCGGTGCGACGCAGCCGTGATCCTCGACGTGGACGGCACACTCGTCGACAGCAACGATGCGCACGCCCGCTCGTGGGTGGACGCGTTTGCCGGGCACGGGATCACGGTTGCGTACACCGACGTGCGGCGCTCGATCGGGATGGGAGGCGACAAGCTGATGCCCGCCGTCTCCGGGCTCGCGGAAGAGTCACCCGAGGGGCGCCGCATCGCGGATCGACGTGCCGAGATTTTCAAGACCACGTGGCTGCCGCGGCTTCGCGGGTTCCCGGCCACGCGCGATCTGCTGCAGCGCTTTCTCCGCGACGGCTTCATCCTGGCGGTGGCCAGCTCCGCGAAGGAGGCCGAACTCCAGCCCCTGCTCGAAGCGGCGGACGTCAGCGATCTCATCACCAAGCGGACCTCCTCAGACGATGCGGCCAACTCCAAGCCAGACCCCGACATCGTCGAAGCGGCGGTGGGGCAGACCGGCTGTGCGGCCGAGCGCGCCGTCATGGTGGGAGACACTCCATACGACGTTGAGGCTGCCCGGCGGGCGGGTGTCCACGTCGTGGCGTTCGAGTGCGGTGGATGGACGGCCGGGGATTTACACGGCGCGGACGAAGTTTATGCGGATGCCGCGGACCTGCTGAGGCGCTACGAGGGGTCGCTCTTCGCGCGCCTTGCGGCGGTGCAGGGGAAAAACTAGCGGCCCGGTTTCGGACGGCGGCCGGATGCCCGCGGTCCCGCCGATTTCGAGAACTTCCCGGGCGCGCCGCCCCGTTGCCCTGCCTGGTACTTTTGGAATACGACCTCCAGATCCGCCGGTCGTGCGGTCCGCAGGCGGGCCCAGAGATCGCCTGTCTGACGAAAGCGCGCTGGGGCGGTGGTGATCGTGAAGTCGTGCGGGTCGATCGCCTCGTCGAGCTCCTCCCACCGAAGCGGCGTCGACACCCCCGCGAACGCACTCGCCCTGGCGCTGTACGCGGTCGCGAGCGTCTTGCCGAGAATGTTCTGGAGAAAATCCACGTAGACCGTGCCGCGGGGCCGGGCGCGGACGGTCCGTTCGATCGTCGCGGCGCGCGGGTGGCGCGATGCGATCACGGTGGCGATGATCTGACAGAAGAGCATGCCGGACTCGTACGACGTTCCAGGCCGCAGCGGCACATAGATGTGCAGTCCGCTCGCCCCGGATGTCTTGGGAACAGCCTCGACACGCAGGGAGGCGAGCTCATCGCGAATCCATCGAGCGACGTCGAGCACGCGGCTGAACGGCGTGTCGTCGCCGGGATCGAGATCGAGCGCGACATAGTCGGCATCGAGTGGTGCCTGGACGCGCGAGAACCAGGGGTCCTGCGAGATGGCGGCGATCTGGCTCATGTAGAGGAGGGTGATGAGCGAGCCCCCGACGAAGCGGCGCGCGTCAGGCTCCGAAATCGGGTCGAGGCCCGGGGGAAGCGTTTCCACCCGGACGCCCGCCGGTGGTTTCTCCTGCCGGGACCGCTGCTGATAGAAGGCCATCCCGCCGACGCCGTTCGGGAAGCGCTTCATCACGAGCGGACGATCCGCGACGGCGGGGAGCAGCAGCGCTGAGACGCCGGCGTAGTAACGGAGCAGCGCTCCCTTCGTGAGCTTCACCGCCGGCCAGTACACCTTCGCAAGATTGGTGACGCCCACCCGGCTGCCGTCCGGCAGCGTGAGGGTCCCGTCGCGGCGTTCGTCCTCGAGCGCCTGCAGCTGCGAGACGACGGAAGCAGACGCCGCCTCCGCTTCCGCGTGCCGCCCTCTGGCGGCCCGGGGCTTCGGTGCGGACGCGCGCGGTCTGGCGGAGGCCCCGCGCGGCTGCTCCCGCACGACATCCGCCGCGAGCTTGTCGTCGCGGAGGCCGAGATAGACCGGGTGGCGCAGCTTGTCGTCAGCGGTCCATTCCGTGAATCTCACCTGCGCGACGAGATCCGGCCGGACCCAGTGCGCCGGTTCGTTGGTCCGGATGCGGGACGAAAAAGGGGAGCGCGGGATTTCGCGCGGCTTCAGCAGCTTCGAGACGCGTGCAAGCTCGGCCTGGTTGAAGCCGGTGCCTGTGTGCCCGACGTAGGTCAACGCGTCGTCGTCCGGCGCCCGGACGCCGAGCAGCAGCGCCCCGAAGTACTGCCGCGTCTGCCGGGGCTCGGTCCACCCTCCGATGACGAACTCCTGCTGGCGGAGCTCCTTCCGCTT
Organism: Acidobacteriota bacterium; assembly: GCA_030857365.1. GTDB lineage: Bacteria > Acidobacteriota > Vicinamibacteria > Vicinamibacterales > 2-12-FULL-66-21 > JALZOC01. Next base: position 2,111 of record JALZOC010000066.1, on the reverse strand, counting down.
CCGCCACGCCGGACTTCGACGGCCGGAGTGATACGGCGCGCGAGCCTCCTTGACGATGAGCCCTTCCCAGCCTTCGGCGACAGCGCGCTTCTGAAGCGCGTGCCCGTCGCCGACCGACTGCTCGCTGATGCGGAGCGTTGACGAGAGCGCGGGTTCGAGACGCTGCTCGAGCCGCGCCCGGCGCTCGGTCAGCGGGAGTCCGCGCAGATCCTCGTCGGCCTCACGAAGCAGGTCGAACGCGATGAGCGCCGCAGGCTGCGCCTTGTCGAGCGTCTCCACCTCGCGTGCGCCGGTGAGATGGATGCGCCCCTGGAGCCGCTGGAACCCGGCCGGGCGGCCCTGCTCGTCGAGCGCCACGATCTCGCCGTCGAGGAGCACCGGTCCGTTCAGCGTCGGGCGGAGCCTGCCGAGCGCGCGCACGATGGAGGGAAACTGGGACGTCTTCTCATTGCCCAGCCGCGACCAGATGCGCACGCCGTCCTGCCCGCGCCCGGGCATCACGTGGACCAGCGCCCGGATGCCGTCGTACTTCGGCTCGTAGACGAGACCGGGGCCCGCGAGCGGCGCGTCGGCCAGCGTGGCGAGCATCGGGCGAATCGCGTCGGGCTGTTCGCGCCATTTCATCGCAGGCACGATGTTACAGGATGACCGGCGGGGGCCCGGACGGCCGCACCGGAGGCGCGACGTGCGCCGATCCGCGCAGATGTGTGCACCCGTGCGGATTCCTGGTGAACAGCCGATAATAAGAAAGTTCGAAAGCTGGAAGCTGGAAGCTGGAAGCTGATAGCTACCCAAGGAGCGATATGGCCGCGCGTCCGACATGGAAGGGATTTCTCAAGATCAGCCTGGTGAACATCCCGGTGCGCGTCTTTCCCGCGACGGACTCCGCGGCGACGATCAGCTTCAACCAGCTTCATGCCGAGTGTCAGACGCGGATCCAGCAGAAGCGCTGGTGCCCGTCGTGCGAGCGCGAAGTGCCCATGTCGGAAATCGCGAAGGGCTACGAGTTCGAAAAGGGCCGCTACGTCGTCATGACGGAAGAGGACGTCTCCAAGGTCCGGCCGGAATCCACACGCGTCATCGATCTCGTGCAGTTCACCGACGCGTCCGCAATCGATCCCATCTACATCGAGCGTCCGTACTACCTGGCGCCGGACGGCGCGATGGCGACGGAGGCATTCGCCGTCATGCGCGAAGGGATGAAAGGGAAGGCCGGGATCGGGAAGCTGGCGCTGTACGGACGCGAGTACCTGGTGGCCGTGCAGCCGCGCGAGAAAGGGCTCGTGATGTACACCATGCGCCACTCGCGCGAGATCCGCAGCATGGACAACATCGACGAGCTGGAGACGGTCCCCGCGAAGGTGAAGCCGGACGAAATCAAGCTCGCGAAACAGGTCATCGGCAATTTCGAAGGGGCGTTCAATCTCTCAGAGTACCGGGACGAGTACCAGGAAGAACTGCAGCGCATCATCGACGCGAAGATCGCCGGGGAGGAAGTCGTGGCGACGACGGAGGAGACGCCGCCAAAGGTCGTGAACCTGATGGACGCGCTTCGCCAGAGCCTCGACCGCGTGAGCACCGGCAAGAAGAAAGCCGCCAAGGCGGAATTCGAGAAGCCCGCAAAGGCTGTCGCCAGGAAGCGCGCCGCGCGGTAGTCCGGGCAGAGCGTCGGGCGCCGGCCTCAACCGTGCGCGAGGTACTGTTCGAAAATCTGGTCGCGCACCCACTGGGCGGAGGATCCCTGCCCGCACTTGATCTTGATGTGATCGGGGCCGTGCCCGCCGCGGATGTCGATGCGCCACTGGCCGGCCTGGCCGTCCGGATTGATCGTGAGCACGGCACCGTGCGCGCCGAGCTCCTTCATTGCCGCGCGCGCAATCCGCTCCACATCCTGCTGTTCCAAAAATGCCTCCCGGCGACTGCGCCCGATATTGAAGGGGTGGCGGTATTTTGCGCCAAAGAGCCGACGGCGTCAACCGGCCGAAGCACGTTTGTCAACGCCCCTGATAAACTGAAGAAGACGACTGACTCTCAGATTGTCGTTCAGAGAAGACACATATGCGCTCGCGTATTCTTGCCGTCCCGCTCATGCTGGCGGTGCTCCTCACCGC
>JALZOC010000553.1 GCA_030857365.1 Acidobacteriota bacterium | reverse complement strand
CCGAGGCGATGAACCTCGAGAGCGACCTCTTCGGCGAGCTACGCCTCAGCCGCCTGGTCGAAGAGCACGGGCACCTGGAATCCGGGGAGCTGCGCGAGCGCATCCTCCGGGAGATCGAGGCGTTCGTCGGAACGGCCGATCAGCATGACGATATGACGATGATTCTTCTCAAGGTGGATCGCGCCTTCGCGGCCGCCCGCCAGGTGGCCGTGTGACGGCTCCATCATCGCGCAGGCAGCCGGCATCCTGCGGAGCCCGATGCGAGACCTAGTCGTCGTGTTCAGGACTCCCTCCCCGAGCGAGGCGGAGGTTGTGCGCGGGCTGCTCGCGACGCACGGGATCGAAGCCATCATCGGATCCGATCTGTCGCGCACGGCCTTCCCCTTGAGCCTCAACGAGCTGCGCCTCGCGGTCGAGGCGGACGAGGGCGACCGGGCCAAGCAGATCATCGCGAGCCACCGCACCGACTCGGGCCAGGCGACGGGCCGGGTCGTGCCGTTCGGGTCGGAGCTCGAACCGCTGGAGCGGCGCATCGGCTACCACTTCAGGGACCGCGGGCTGCTCGAGCACGCGCTGACGCATCGCTCGCGCGTCCACGAAGACGCGAGCGGCGGTGTCTTCGACAACGAGTCGATGGAGTTCCTCGGCGACTCGGTGCTCGGGTTCATCATCGCGGACATGCTCTTCCGCGAGTTCCCGCAGCACAACGAGGGGCAGAAATCGAAGCTGAAGGCGTCCATCGTCTCCGCGGCGTCGCTTGCGCGCCTCGGCGAGAAGATCGGGATCGGCGAGTATCTGATCCTGGGCCGCGGCGAGGAGAAGACCGGCGGGCGCCGGAAGCATGCGCTCATCGCCGACTGCTACGAGGCGGTCATCGCCGCCATCTACCTCGATGGCGGAATCGAGGCCGCGCGCGGATTCATCGAGCGGCAGGTGGGGGAGATCGTCGAGGACGCGCGGCGCAGGGGCGCGCACGCGGCCTTCACCGAAGACTACAAGTCGGCGCTGCAGGAGTGGCTGCAGTCCCACGATCGGGGCCTGCCGGCCTACCGCCTCGCCGAGGAGACCGGCCCCGCGCATCGCCGCCTCTTCCTCGTCGACGTGGTCGTGAACGGCGAGCCGCTGGCGCGCGCGGAAGGGAAGAGCAAGAAGGAAGCGGCGCAGGCGGCGGCCCGGCTCGCCCTGGAGACGCTGACCAGGACCCCGACCTAGACGACGCCCTCTAATCGATCTCGATAATCCCCCACGCCTTGTCGCGCTCCGGCGCCGCTTCCGCCGCGCCCGCCATCGCGAGGGCCGGCTCACTGTGTGGAAGCCGCGCCAGCACGTAGGCATGCACCTCGCGCGCGATGTCTTCCTCCGACGGCGGGGTGATCTGGCAGTGGAGGCGCACCCAGAGCCGCAGCATCGGGTCCGCGAAGCTGTACCGCTTGTGCCGCGACACGATCAGGTCGACATCCTCGAGCCACGAGAGGTAGTCCTTCGTCGATCCCGGCGTTCTGCGGAGCCGCAGCGCAATCTCTGTGAGCGTGAGCCCTTCTTCGCCGGCGAGCACGTCCAGGATGGCCTTGAGCGCGCCGTATCCCCGCGCGCGGTGGAGGCGCAGCTCGTAGCAGAAACGGCAGGCCACCGCGATCGTGCCCCCGGGCGCCAGCAGCGAGCTGAGCGCGCTGACGGGGTCGGACGCGCCGCGCGGGCCGATGCTGGCGGAGGCTTCGGTGATCATGCGGGCGTACGACGGACGGCCGTCGGCGATTGCACCGACGAGCCGCGCGAGGTCGTCGCGCGCGCGGTCGTCCTCGTCCTCGATCAGCCCGGAGACGGTCCGGCGGACGGTTCCTGCCGGCAGCGTGGCGCGGATCTCGGCGGCCGTGAGCGGCGCCACCTGGATGATCTCGAACCGGGGTGCGCCGTCGCGCAGCAGCCGGTGTGCCCGGGCCGAGTACCGCGTCGTGAGCACGAACCGGTTGCCTGACGACGTCAGGACGTCGATCAAATCCCGCAGCACCGTGCGCAGACCGGGAAAGCTCTCGAATGTGCGCAGCTCGAGAAACTCATCGAGCAGGAACGTCACGGGTCCGTTGCCGGGCGCGCGGGCGGTGTCCAGGTACGCCAGCGACGCGTCGAATGCGGCGCGCGCCCCCGGCGCGCCGTCGCCAAGCTCGTCGTGGTGATGGCCGCTGAACGGCGACGCGGCGCGGACGGAGGCGAGAAACCGTTCGGGGGTCGTCGCCACGCGCTCCACGTCGATGTACTGCGCGGCGGAGTCACCGATCAGATCGCGGAGCCGGAGCAGCAGCGACGTGCGTCCGGTTCCACAGCCGCCGAGGAGCACGGGCACGCGAGCGTCGCCGCCCGACGAGCCGTCGAACGCCGCCAGGACCCGCCGCTCGAGCGAGGGTCGCTCCGGAATCATCATCGCGTCAAACCCCTGTGCATGGTGGTGGACGGAGCCTGCGGACGCGGGAGATCGCACGCCGGACGTTCGACGATCCCCCGCGCGGCACCGGCCGCCGCAGCACGCGGAAATGGCACGTCGCTGCCGGACGGCTTCACCGGCACGGCCGCGCAGAGCAGCTCCGCCCGCTCGAGTGCGCGGACGCGGCGTGGAATGTTGTGCATCGGCTCTTTACGATCCGTCGTGTTCAGCACGCGAGCGCCGGGGAGCGCGTCGAAGGATAGCAATCTAGAAACGTACGCGCGCGTTGTCAATTCCAAATTGAAATATTTCTTGCTTGACTTCCGCGGCACGCGGTCGTTCGCACCGAGCGGCGCTGCGACGCGCCGGCGATCGCGTCGATGTTCATGGCGCGCTCGTGCGACGGCGCGCGATTGCCGTCGGCGCCGCGAGCGTTGAATGTAGAATACTGCTCCTATGAACATCGCGGTGCTCGGCGCGCAGTGGGGCGACGAAGGGAAGGGCAAGATCGTGGATCTGCTCACGCCCAACTTCGACGTGGTCGCCCGCTACCAGGGCGGACACAACGCGGGCCACACCGTGTACGCCAACGGGCGCAAGTTCGTGCTGCGTCTTCTCCCGTCCGGCATTCTGCACGAGGGCATCACC
>JALZOC010000552.1 GCA_030857365.1 Acidobacteriota bacterium | reverse complement strand
GTTCGAAGTGGCCAACCGCCTGAACGCGGAGCCCGAGCTCGACGTTCTGTATTCGGACGAAGACGAACTGACGCCATCCGGGACGCATCGGTCACCGAAATTCAAGCCGGGGTGGTCCCCCGAGCACCTGCTCGCGCGGATGTATCTCGGACGCCTGGCCGTCATCAGGCTTCCGACGGCGTCCGGCGCAGGCGGCTATCGATCCTCGTTCGAGGGGGCGCTGGACTACGATCTCGCGCTTCGCCTCTCGACGCATGCACGCGTCGGACACATCGCCCGCGTCCTGTATCACCGCTCGTCGGACAACGTGGACGTGGCATCGTCGGCGCATCCGGCAGCCGCGCGCGCGATCGACGTCCACTGCCGGGCTCAGGGCCGCGAGGTCGAAGTGTCGGCCGGGGCGGCAGCGGGAGTCTGGCGGGCGCGGTACCGGCTCACGCCGGGTGCCCGGGTCACGATCGTGATTCCCACCGACGCACAGGCATCGCCTGATGGCGACGGCGAACCCCTGTTACTGCAGTGTTTGCGCGGTATTCAGGAGCGCACCTCGTATGCAGACTACGACGTGCTGATCGCGGACAACGGCCGGCTTCCCGACGGCGTGCGGGAGCTGCTCGACGGGGTGCCGCATCGCCGGGTGAGCTATGCGTATCAGGGCCCGTTCAACTTCTCGGACAAGATCAACTTCGCCGTGTCGCACGTTGAGGCGCCCTACGTGCTGCTCCTCAATGACGACGTGGAACCCATCAATCCGGACTGGCTGTCGGCGATGGTAGAATACGCGCAACAAGAACCGATCGGCGCTGTAGGGGCAAAGCTCTTCTACCCGGACGGACGATTACAGCACGCGGGAGTGGCTGTCGGCGTCTGTGGAATCGCCGCGCACCTTCTGCACCAGCATCCCGGTGGAACCCAGGCCTGTGGAGGCATTGCTGTCGCGGTCCGAAACTGTTCGGCGGTGACGGGGGCCTGCCTGCTGACGCGTCGTCGCGTGTATGCGGAGGTAGGCGGTTTCAATACGCGCCTCCGCGTCGATTTCAACGATGTGGATTTCTGCCTCAAAGTGCGCCGCGCCGGTTACCGCATCGTCTTCACCCCGTATGCCCGGTTGTATCACCACGAATCCGCGAGCTTCGGCGTCCGCTCGCAGCGCGAGAGCGAGGTCGAGGAGATGCGGCGGACCTGGGGCGGCATCCTCGACAACGACCCCTATTACAATCCGAATCTGAGCCGCGATTTCCCGGACTGCCGGGTGAGGACCTAAGCCGTGACAGGTGACGTGTGAAGAAGGGCATCCAGACGGTGATTCTCTGCGGCGGCATGGGCACGCGGATGCGCGAGGAGACCGAGTATCGTCCGAAGCCGATGGTGGAAATCGGCGGCCGGCCCATCCTGTGGCACATCATGAAGAGCTACGCGGTCCATGGCTTCACCGATTTCGTGGTCTGCCTCGGGTACAAGGGTGAAATTATCAAGGACTACTTCCTGAACTACGAAGCCATGAACAACGACTTCACGGTGGAGCTCGGACGTCGGGAATCGATCGACATCCATGCCGGGCACGAGGAGAACGGCTGGCGCGTGACGCTGGCCGATACGGGGCTGCAGACGATGACCGGAGCACGCGTGAAGCGCGCGAGCCGGTACATCACGAGCAATCCGTTCATGTTGACCTACGGTGACGGCGTCAGCGATGTCGATCTCGGCCGGCTGCTTGCTTTCCATGAGAAGTCCGCCACGATCGCGACGGTCACCGGCGTGCACCCGAGTTCGCGATTTGGCGAGCTGCTCGTCAGCGGCGATCGCGTGCAGCAGTTCAGCGAGAAGCCGCAGACGCACGAGGGACTGATCAACGGCGGGTTCTTCGTGTGCGACCGGCGGGTGCTCGAATACCTCAGCGACGATCCCGGATGCGTGTTCGAGCGCGACCCGCTCGAGCGGCTTGCGGCCGAAGGGCAGCTGTCGGTGTACCAGCACAGCGGCTTCTGGCAGTGCATGGACACGTACCGCGACTACCAGCAGCTCAATCAGATGTGGGACTCGGGGGAGGCGGAATGGAAGAAGTGGTAAGGCCGCGGATACGGCGGTGACGGAAGCGATCACCGCCTCGTCGCGGGCGTTCTGGCTGGACAGGACGACGCTCGTGACCGGCGCGACCGGACTCGTCGGTGGATGGCTCGTCAAGCGGCTGCAGGCGCTGGAGGCCAACGTCGTCACGCTGGTGCGCGACTGGGTGCCGCAGAGCGAGCTCGTTCGCAGCGGCGCCATCGGGGGCGTGACGGTCGTGCGGGGTGATATCAGGCACCAGGCCACGCTCGAGCGCGTCCTCGGCGAGCACGAAGTGGACACGGTGATCCATCTTGCCGCCCAGACGATTGTCGGGATCGCGAACCGGAATCCTGTGTCGACGTTCGATTCGAATATCCGGGGCACCTGGGCGCTGCTCGAGGCGTGCCGCCGCAGTCCGTCCGTCAGGCAGATCGTCTTCGCCTCGTCTGACAAGGCGTACGGAGAATCGAAGACGCTGCCGTACGACGAAGAGACAGCGCTCAAGGGATTGCATCCGTACGACGTCAGCAAGTCGTGCGCCGATCTCATCGCACAGACATACGCCAACACGTACGGAACGCCGGTCGTCATCACCCGCTGCGGCAACTTCTACGGCGGCGGCGACCTGAACTGGAACCGGATCGTCCCCGGCACGATCCGCTCGGTCCTGCGGGGGCAGCGCCCGTTGATCCGCTCCGACGGCACCTCCATCCGCGACTACTTCTACGTCGAGGACGGCGCCGCCGCTTATATGCTGCTCGCCGAACGCCTCGCGGAGAGTCCTGACTTAAGCGGCGAGGCGTTCAACTTCTCGAACGAACTGCAGGTAACGGTACTCGAATTAACCAATCGTATCTTGGGCGTGATGAACTCCGACCTTACGCCCGACGTGCGCAACGAAGCGAGCAACGAGATTCGTCATCAATACTTAAGCGCGGCGAAAGCGCGGCGGATGCTCGGTTGGAAACCGCTGTTCAGTCTCGACACGGGATTGCAGAACACGATTAAGTGGTACAGGGA
>JALZOC010000551.1 GCA_030857365.1 Acidobacteriota bacterium | reverse complement strand
ACGCGAGGTTCGGACAGGCCGACAGCAGCGGTGCCAGGTCGGCGGCCGCGGCGACCAGGTGCTCGAAGTTGTCGAGCAGCAGCAGGAGCCGCTTGTCGCCGATGTGCTCGGCCAGGTCACCGCCTGTTCCGAGGGCCTGGGCCGCCGTCGGCAGCACCAGCCGCGCCTCGCGCAGCGCCGCCAGGGGAACCCACCACACGCCGCCGGGAAAGCTGTCGGCTGCGGCGGCCGCCGCCTGCAGTGCCAGCCGCGTCTTGCCGGTGCCCCCGGGGCCGGTGAGCGTGACAAGGCGCACCCCGTCGCGGGCCAGCAGCAAGGAGATCTCCGCCACCTCGGCGTCGCGACCCAGGAACACGGTGGCCGGGATCGGCAGGTTCGTCTGGTGCAACGTCTTGAGGCGTAGATGTTCTTCGGAACCTAATTGGTAGATTCGTTCGGGGGCGGTCAGATCCTTGAGCCGATGCTCGCCGAGGTCGGTCAGCGCGGCGTCCACCAGGGGAGCGGTGGCGCCGCTGACCAGCACCTGGCCGCCATGGCCGGCAGCGGCGATGCGCGCGGCGCGGTGCACGTCGGAGCCCACGTAGCCCTCATCGGTCAGGTACGGGGTGCCAGTGTGGATGCCGATGCGCACCCGGATCGGTCCGGGGGCCAGGGCGGCGGTCGCGTCGGCGGCGGCGGCGAGCGCGCTGGGCGCTGTCGGGAAGGCGACGAAGAAGGCGTCACCCTGGGTGTCGACCTCCACCCCGCCGTTCCGGATGAAGGCGGCGCGCAGGATGCGGCGGTGCTCGGCCAGGGCATCGGCGTATCCCTCGGTGCCGAGGGCATGGAGCAGCTTCGTCGAGCCTTCGACATCGGTGAAGAGGAAGGTGACCGTGCCGGAGGGAAGATCGCGTGTCACGCGCGAATCATGCACGAGCCGCGTACAAGAAGATTCGCCCACTCGGTGCCATCGTTGCCGCGGGGTTTGGCCGGACGGCAATTGGCGAGTTGGCGAAGCGTCTTCATGCGCCGCGCTCCGAACTCGCTGCCCCGCGTCGAGGAGGTGTTCGGGAAGCAGGTCGGCCAGCCGACCTTCGCCAAGCCACCCAGCGATGCCCTGCTCGAGGCCGTTCGGGATCCAATTCCCGGCTCAGCGCGCAGGCGAACGCGCCGCGGTCGAGATCGACCGCACGAAGCGGAAACCACGAAGACTTCCTCAGCCATTCGTCGCGACAAGGTCGACGCGCGCAGGCACAATGAAGCCGTGAAAATTCTCGTCACGGGCGCGGCTGGGACGCTCGGCGGTGCGCTTATCCCTCGCCTCTGCGAGCGGGGCGACGAGGTCGTCGCTGTCGACGTGCGGCAGGGGACGGCTGAGGCAGAGTGGATTGTCGCGGACATACGCGATGCGGCCGTGGTCATGAACGCCGCCGCCGGCTCGGATCTCATCGTCCACGGCGCGGCGTTCCACGGTATCCATCTGAGCGAACGCTCGCGGCGGGAGTTCTTCGACCTCAACGTGCTCGGCACGTTCAATATCTGGGAGGCAGCCGTCGAGCACGGCGTGCGCGGCGTCGTGTTCAGCAGCACGATGGGCGTATACGGCGATAGCCGCCGTCCCTCCGCCGACGACGAGGTCGTGATCCTCGACGAGGAAGTCCCCCTGCTTCCCGGCGACGTGTACGGCTGGACGAAAGTCGTCGGCGAGGAGCTCTGCCGCTTTCACACCCGCACGAGCGGCATCCCGAGCATCGCCCTGCGCTACGGGATGTTCGTCCCCGAGCCCTTCTTCAGGTACGGGGTTCGTCTGCTGTACGGCGGCGTCCACGAGGCCGACGTCGCCGACGCGGTGGTCGCCGCGCTGAATAGCTTCGCCGCCGGCCACACGGGTTTCGAGGCGCTGAACGTTGAATCGCCGCTCCCGTTCACAGCGGACGATGCCGCGGACCTGCGCCGGGAACCTATGGCTGCGATCGATCGACATTGGCCCGGCTCGGCCGATCTCCTTCGCTCGCGCGGCGTGGACGTTCTGAAACCGATCACGGAAATCTTTCCGGTCACCCGCCTGGAGCGGAAGCTCGGCGTCCGTGGGCAGCACGACTTCACCAAGTGGCTTCGCGAGCTGGACCAGCGGCCGGACGCAAGGACGGGGACGAGCCCGCCCTGGCCGTAGGCGAGCCTGCAGGCAGCTGCGAGAACCATGGTTGCGGTTGCGGAGGCAAGCGCCCATCACAGGCCGGGTAACGTCACCGGCCTTATTCCTTCTCCCGCGGAGCCATTCCCAGCCGGAGCACCACACGACAAGCTGGCCCTTCGACAGGTACACACTCCGGGTTAATAGACGGGCGTGAATGAGACGAGAGTTTCGGTCTCGTCAGTATCGGCGGGAATGTACGTGACCTTCGCGCTGGAAGTGGGTGGGAGGTCGTTATGGTGGACGCCACTGGAATCGAACCCAGTGACCTCTTGCATGTCAAGCATCTCCGCGTGAACGCTGTGCTACGACCGTGGGAGGCCGAGCGGAAACGCCTCAGTTATACGGTCACCAGCCCACGCCTAGGCTTGGCGCGCGAGGCCGGGTCCGCGCATGGCCCATCATTGCTTGGCGACCAAGCCTTCATGCCCCGCGGCTTCGGCGCGATCGGGACACCCTCAGGCCGGTTCGTGGATCCGTGCAGCCAGCCGTTCTGCGCGCCGCAGGTAGCCGGCGGCGCCGAGGTGCTCGAAAACGGAGCGGGCATCACCAAGCAACGTCGGGTCGCCCTGCTCCTCCGCCAGCCATAGTCGCACGCGCGCAGCGTCGAAGAGCCGATGCGCCTGGTCGAAGCGCTGCGCCGACTCCTCGCGACCCGGGAAGGAGGTACCGCCCATCTCGACCCCCGCGGCCTGGCCCAAACGGGCGGCGAGCGCGGCCAGCTGCTCGACGGCAGACGTAGGTCTCGTTGGCGCCATGGTGATGCCAGCCACTGGCGTCGCCAGCCTCGTTCCGGATCCAGCCACCCCAGCCAGCCCAGCGGCCGTCGGGATCGGTGAAGTCGCCTCGCTCCGACCCACGATCAGAGCGCCAGCGGACTGAGCCGCGCGATCCGCGCC
>JALZOC010000550.1 GCA_030857365.1 Acidobacteriota bacterium | reverse complement strand
GCAGCAGCGCAAGGAGGTAGAACAGGAGGTACAGCCAGCCCCCGAATCCTTCACCGAAGAGCCAGGCCAGCACGAGGATGCTGGAAGCCAGGAGGGCGGCAGCGAGCCTCATGCGATTCGCCGTGCGTCGCGGCTGCCGATTACATACAGCACACCTCCAGGCAGGTTCCCGACGACGCCGAGGGCGACAAAGAGGATGGAGAGGGCCACGGCGGCAGCCCCGGGAACGCCAATCGTGCCGAAGAGCCAGCCGAACGCTCCCTGGCTGGTGCCAAGCCCGCTGATGGTGATCGGGAGGAGCATGATGAGCAGCACGATGGGGATGAAGACGAAATACATCACGATCCCGGTCTCAATACCGAGCGCACGGCCGAGGCACCACGCCTGAAGGACGCGAACGATCTGCACGCCAATCGACATGCCAAGCACACCCGCCAGTTCCCGGCGGTGCCGTGAATAGCTGCGGACCGAATCAATCAGCCCGATCCCCAGGCGCCGCGCACGGCCTTGGGGCAGGCGTGCGGTGACCGCCTGCGCCGCGGCCGCTGCCCGGGGGTTGAACACCGCGACGGCAGCCACGATGCACACCGCGGATCCGAGCGCCAGCGCGATCAACAGCCATCGGTTCCGCGCCGATTCCGGCGCCGCCGTCAGCGCTGCGACCCCGACGATGACGATCGACATGACGCCGAGCACGCGGTCCATAAGCACGGACGCGGCGGATTCGACACCGCTCACCGGCGCCGATGCGCCCGTACTCCCGCGGTCGAGTTGCGACAGGCTGTAAGCCCGGTACAGGTCCCCCCCGACGCTCGGCAGGAAGGTGCCGACAAATGTGCTCACGAAGAAGACGCGCATCACGGCGCCAATGGGGGGGCGTGATCCCGGCGTGAGCGCCCGGAGCAGCACGATCCACCGGTACGCCATCAGGGTCCTGTCGGCCAGCACGAGCACGACTGCACCGCCGATCCAGCGCCAGTCGGCGGCGGCGGTGATGCTGAGTACGTCGCCGGGGTGGACCTTCCAGAGGATGTAGGCCGTCAGCCCGATGGCGACGGCGAAGCGGAGAATGCGGGGGAGTGAAACGCGCCGGAGGGTAAGCGCAGCAGCCAAACAGCCCCGCGACTAGCGCACGGTTTCTGGTACGGGCAGGGTTTCCACGTGGCGTGACGGATCACGCTTGACGGCGTACGCACGTTTCAGGAACTTCGCATACGGGACGAACTGTTTCATCGCGCCGACATTCACCTGGCACGGGCTGAGGCACGTCGGGCAGACCTTCGCCTTGAGGTGCTCGCGGTGCATCAGGTTCTCGGCCTTGTAGTAGAGCGACTCCGCCGAGTCGTCCAGAACGTTCCCGAGCTTCTCGGAGTTCTCGCAGTAATGGAGGTCCCCGTTCGGATTGAGCAGCAGGCCCTGCGACTGGAACGGGCACGGCATCGTGCGGTGATAGCCGTTCGCAATCATGTCGGCGTAGTGCAGATACAAAAACGCCTGGCCGCTCAGCACCGACTCTTCCTGGACGCGGTCGAGGAAGAACTTGCGCATGAATTCTTCCTCGCGCTGCTTGAAGCCGATCGTCGCCTCGAGCTCCTTGTTGTGCAGCATGGCGTCGGTGAACCGCAGCATGTTGAACACGACGTCGAGCCCCTTGGTCCGGGCCCAGGCGAGGATGTTCTCGGCGTCGGCGAGGTTCGTCGCGAAGATCGTCGAGGCGATGCCGAACTGGAAGTTGTCGTGCTTGCGTGAGAGCGCGTGCATGGCCTCGATCGTCTGCGACGCCTTGTCGAAGCCCTTCTTCACGGCGCGGACCTGATCGTGCACGTCGCCGATGCCGTCGAGCGACACCCGGATGCTGATGAGGATTCCGTTGACGGCGCAGTATTCCACGATGCGCGTGAGCATCGGAATGGCGCGCTTTGGCGTCAGCCCCGTGGTGTTGATGCCGATCTTACGCATCCGCGGGAGGTGCCGGTGGAACAGCTCCACCATCTCCGGCAGGTCATTGCGCGTCGTCGGCTCGCCACCGGAGATATTCAGGTTCTCGACCGCACCCCAGAACGGGTTCGCGAGCACGGGTTCGAGCTGCGCGAGCGTCAGGTCCGACTTGCGATCGCCCCACTTCCAGTTACTGCACATCGTGCACTTGGCATCGCAGACCCAGGTGCAGTTGTAGATGAGGACGGTGGGGCGGATGGCGTGGATCTTCGCGCTGACGAATGTATTGACGAGATCGCGCGGTACGCCGGCCGCGGCCCGGGCGAGGTACTGCAGCCGGAAGGTGGAAGTGGACATGCGTGGAACACCTCATCATACCGCGCCAAGCTCCGTGCGGTCAAACCTTTGCAAGAAATCAGCTTACGCCGCTGCACCGATTACCGGGACGCCGTCGATGCGGGCTGCGAGAACAGCTCCACCCGCTCCAAACGGATGGGATGGCGGCCATCGACCCAGAGCCGGTACTCGAGGTGCTGGCTCCGTTCAGCCAGAACGAACTCGATCTCCGCAATCTGCTGGCGCGCGGTGACCACTTCGCCGCCGTGAATCTCGCGCCTGGCGAGCTGGCGGTCGCCGTCCCAGACGTCCACGAACCCGAGCGGACCGGCGGGGCTGCCCGAAACCTGGCCGATCCATCGCGCGCGGAAGGTGCCGGCCTTCATGGGAATGCCGGGGCCCATCTGCAGATATCCGGCGCGTCCATTGGAGACCACGGCGCCGGCGGCCTCGTCGCGGTCCCCTGCGTCCGTGCTGAAGCGTTCGTTCGCGGCCCTGATCGACAGCGTCACCGGGCGTTGCTGTTCATACTGTCGGGCAAAGCCGCGACCGGCGCCGGCATTCAAGTACCAGATGCTGCCGAACCGGGAGGTCGTGAAGAGGGGCCCGCTGGTGATTGCTCTCAGACGGTCAAAGTATTCGTGCAGCGCAGGCTCGGCGATCTGGTTGGTCCCGCTCTTGAGCGATTCGAGATACCCCTCGGGAATGTCCCGGAAGTAATGCCCCGCGTAGAACTCGAAGTACAACCGGGGCGAGACGGGGAGCCGCGCGAGGAGCGCGTCGGAGAGCGCGTTGCGATCGACGAG
>JALZOC010000549.1 GCA_030857365.1 Acidobacteriota bacterium | reverse complement strand
GTGCGCGAAGCCGAGCCCGACGCCTCTGGCGGCAAGCGCGTCGATGACCTTGATCCGGTCCCCCTGGATGGCGGGATGATTCCGGCCGCCGTCCGCGTAGATCAGCACCGCGTCCGCCGCGTCGAGCGCGGCGCTGTCGTCGACCACCTGGCCGTCGACGGTCCTGGTCGGCCAGCCGTTGAAGTGCACCTGCACGGTCACCCCGGGGGTCGCCGCCAGCGCCTTCTGGAACAGCATCACCCCGGCGCGGAATTCGTGCATGCCCGGCGGGTGACTCGGACGGCCCGCGATGAGGACGATCTGCTTCGACGGCTTCCCCTGCGCGGTGCGAGCGGCGATGCCCGCCACCGACACGAGGACCGCCACGACGAGCAGGAGGAGGAGAGGGACGGGATGCAGGCGTCTGAGTGACATGGTCAGCCATCCTATCCACTTTTGCGCCCGTGTCCAGCCTGAAGCGCGGGAAGACCCCACTTTCCGCCAACCCGTCCGCAGAACGGCGCTTGTGGCACAATAGCGCCGCGTCGGGGTCATTGAGGCCGCCACACGGGAAAGTCGCGTGCGCCATGACCCGACCGACGGTCCGATCAGCCGGCCCATGAATCCGCAGCCATCGACAAGAGAGAACTAATGAGCAACGCGACAAGTGTGAGCGACGACCCGATTGCGCCCAACGCCAAACGCCTGCTGTGGGCCGGCTTCCTGGCCATTCTCGCAGCGGGCATCGGCTTCGGCATCCGCGGCGGCATCCTCGCCAACTGGGCCGCCGAGTTCGGCTTCACCGGGGCGCAGCTCGGCGCGATCGGCGGCGCGGGCTTCACCGGCTTCTGCTTCGGCATCATCATCGGCGGCGTCGTCGTCGACAAAATCGGCTACGGCAAGCTGGTCGTGGCGGCGTTTCTCTTCCATGTGCTCTCCGCCTTCATCACGTTTGCCGCGACCGGCGGCCAGGCGCAGGGCACGGCCTACATGTTTCTCTACCTGGGCACCTTCGTGTTCGCGCTCGCCAACGGAACACTCGAAGCGGTCGCCAATCCGCTCGTTTCGACGCTCTTCCCCAACAACCGCACGCACTATCTGAACATCCTTCACGCCAGCTGGCCGGCCGGGCTCGTGCTGGGCGGCCTCGTCGGCTGGATCCTCGGCGAGGGGATGCAGGTGAACTGGAAGATTCAGCTCGGGCTGTTCCTCGTGCCGACGGCGCTGTACGGGATCGCCTTCTACGGGCAGAGCTTCCCGAAATCCGAGGCCTCGGCGAAGGGGCTCAGCGTCGGCCAGATGCTCCACGAAGTCGGGATCCTGGGGGCCCTCGTGGCGTGCGTCCTCGTGGGTCTGTTCTTCAAGGACCAGCTGGGTGGAATACTGGTGTTCTTCACCGGCAGTTCGTTCTTTGCCTCCGCCGCGTGGGGATTCCTGGCGTGGGGGGTGGCGTTCGCGCTGTTGCTGGTGGTTGCCGTCCAGACCAACTTCTCGATCGGGTCATGGCTGCTGTTCGTGCTGTTCGTGACGCATGCGCTCGTCGGCGCGGTCGAGCTCGGCACCGATGGATGGATTCAGAACATCACCGGCAACATCCTCACGCCGGCGCAGGGAAAGATCCTCTTCGTCTTTACGTCGCTGCTCATGTTCTCGCTGCGCTTCACCGCCCACTTCATCGAGAAGAAGCTGAATGTGTCGCCGATCGGCCTGCTCTTCATCTGCTCGGTACTGGGAGCGATCGGGCTGCGAATGGTCGCCGGCATCGAGACGTTTGCCGGTGCGATGATAGCGCTCGCGGTGTACGCGGTGGGCAAGACGTTCTTCTGGCCCACCATGCTCGCAGTGGTCGGCGATCGCTTTCCGAGCACCGGAGCGATCGCGATGTCGATCATGGGCGGCATCGGCATGATGTCGGCCGGTCTGCTGGGAGGCCCCGGGCTCGGCTACGCGAAGGACCGGTTCACCGCCGAGCATCTCGCCGCGACCGCCCCGGCGGTGTACGAGCAGTACAAGGCGCCGGTGCCCAGCAAGTTCCTGTTCCTCGACGAAGTGACGGGCCTCGACGGCACGAAGCTGTCGGCCGCCCAGACGGCAGCGACAAAAACCCCGGAGCAGCAGCTCGTGGCGGACGCCAGCATCCAGGGGGACCGTGAGACGCTCAAGGCGGATGCATTCATCCCCATGGTCATGGCGGTCGTTTACGTGCTGCTGTTCTTCTACTTCAAGTCCATCGGCGGATACCGGCCGCTGCGGATCGAGGAGACGGCCGTCACGGCGAGGCGGTGAGCCTGCGGAGGGGATCGCGGGCTGAATGTGTGGCGCGCGGCTTCAGCCGCGCGTCACAGACTCTTCAGGAAGACGTTCCTGAACTCGATCTTCATCGGGGGCCCGACATGGATCTGGAACCCGAGGAGCCCCTTCAGTGACCGCCCCTTCACGTCGTCGTCCACCAGAATCGCCGTGACGTGTCCGTTGACGATGTTGATGAGGGTGTTGCCGCGGGCGATGAGGTGCACGTGGTTCCAGTCGCCCGGCTTGATGAGCCCCTTCAGTTCGTCGGCGGTGCGCTCGAGATCGCCGATCATCTTCGGCCGGGCGTCGGGGCCGATGTAGACGGCCTGACCGCGCTGCATCAGGAAGCCTCGCCCTCGCTCCTCGTAGATCATCCCGGTGTACTGATTGTCGTGATCGATATCGGCCTGGTAGCCTTTGAGCACCCACTTGCCGGCGATGGTCTGTGGGCCGCGCGCGCCCGGGGTCGTGCCCGGCGGCAGGTGCGTGCTGCGGAACTGGATGCCGCTGTTGGTCGCGCTCATCCGGTATTCGAGCTTGAGCTCGAAGTCGGCCGGCTCGCCGCCGCGCCAGATGACGAACGTGTTCTCCTTGAGCGCATTCGCGTCGGTCGTCTGCCCCACGAGCATGCCGTTCTCCGCGCGCCAGAAGGCGGGATCGCCATCCCACCCCTTCATGCTCGTGCCGTCGAAGATCTGTTCGAAGCCCGTCCGATCCGCGATATCGAGCGGCGCCGCGCCTCTGGGCCCGCCGCGCCCGCGCCCCGGCTCCTGCGCACCGGAGGCGGGCGCCGAAGCCGCGGGCTGAGCGG
>JALZOC010000548.1 GCA_030857365.1 Acidobacteriota bacterium | reverse complement strand
CCTGTCTCGCGTGACGAGCGGCGTCGCCTGATCGAGGCAGCTCTGCGCGATGAGCGCGTCGGCGACGCGTGCTTTCCGCTGCTGCCGCAGCACCGCCGCGCGCAACAGTCCCGCGCGCTCCCAGTAGCCGGGCTCGATCTCGAGCTGGGGGAGTGCCGTGAGCAGAGCACGCACGCGGGACGGGAGAGCCGGGTCGCTCAGGAGCTCCGTGAGGACGACAGGAGGCATCACGAGCTGCTGGTGATCGAGCGCCCCCTGCACCACTTCCACGTCGTCTCCTTCCTCTCCGGCCAGAAAGGCCACCATCGAGCTGGTATCCGCGGCGATCATCCGCGATCCTCCCGCAGCCGGCGCAGGTCGACCGAGAACTTCACCGCGCCGCGCAGCGCCGCGAGCCGGCGGTAGGCCTGCCCGGCGGCCACCAGGCGGAGCCCCTGACGAACCGTCTCCGTGACCCCCTGGCCGCTGGACTTCTGCGCGTCCTTCAGCAAATCGCCCGGTACATGAACCGTGATTTTCCGGATCGCCATGTCCTCAAGATACCATAACCTCTGCCAGCGTGTATTATGGCCTGTGTCGCCGGCCTGCGCCCGTCGGCACCCGGATGAACGGCCCGGCTACGGCAGGGACGAGGCGCTCGCCCGCGCCCACCGCGCAGCGGGCGCGGCGTGCGTCACGAGGGCCGTCGCAATCTCACGCCGTGCGCGGGACCCGCGGAAAAGCCGAGCTTGCGACGAGCTATTGCGCAGCCAGCGGGCCCCGAGATCAGGTACGCTTCAGCGGATATGACTGCCGGGATGCATTCGGCTTGACACGGTGTCGTGAGTCCTGGGTGAGCGCACCGGGCGCGCGAGCCCCGGTGCGCGTGCGTACTCGCCGGCGCGCGAAAGGTCAGCCGTGGTGACGGCGGACGGCGGCGCCGGTGCGGCAACGCTCGAGCATCTCGCGGCGGCGCCCGCCGAGATTTTCAGCCAGGACCAGCTCCAGGCCCACGCGGCCGCTATCGCGGCCGCGCATGCGCTGGCGCGAGATCCGCGCCGGGGACGTCCGCTCCTTCCGCGGCTCGACGAAAGCGCGGCGCGGCTCGATGAGGCGTACCGCTACCTGTCGGCGGCCGCACGGCTCGATCCGCAGCCCGTCGGGTCCGAGAACTGGCTTCGCGACAACTACCATGTCGTCCAGCACCAGGTCCGCGAGATCCAGCAGCACCTGCCCCGGAAGTACTACCTCGAGCTGCCGAAGCTCGCCGACGGAGCGTTCCGGGGCTACCCCCGGGTCTACCTCCTCGCCCGCGAGCTGATCGCGCACACGGCGGGGCGCGTCGATCTCGAGACCCTCGTCGATTTCTGCACCGCGTACCAGCGCACGGCGGTCCTCTCGATTGGGGAGGTGTGGGCGATCCCGATCATGCTGCGTCTCGGGCTGGTCGAGGAGCTGGGACGTCTGGCGGACGGCGTCGTCGGCGCGAGGCGGAGCCGCGAGAAGGCGCGGGAGTGGCAGGACGAGCTGGTGCGCGGAGCGAACTGGACGGAATGGAACGTCCGGCATCTTCTGAAGGACGGCACACAGCCGGACAATCGCCTCTCCGCGGCCTTCGTGGTCGAGCTTCTCCAATGGCTGCGCGATCAGTCGTCGTCGGCCGCGCCGGCGTGGAATGCGCTCCAGGCGGCGCTGCACGATCAGGGGGACTCGGCGGACGAAATGCTGCGCCTCGAGCATCAGCGCGAGGCGGCCGACCAGCTGGCGATCGGGAATGCGATTACCAGCATGCGCCTGCTCTCGTCGATCGACTGGACGCTGTTCTTCGAGCGCGTGAGCCTCGTCGACCGGGTGCTGCGGGACGATCCGGCGGGGGCGTATGCGGCGATGGATTTCCCTACGCGGGATCGGTATCGGCACTCCGTCGAGGAAGTCGCGAAACGCACGGGCCGGCAGGAGTCCGAGGTGGCGGCGCTGGCGGTGGATCTCGCGAAGCAGGCACGGCGCGAGGACCCGTCGCACGATCGCCGTCACCACGTGGGTTACTACCTGATCTCGCGCGGCCGCTTCCGCCTCGAGCAAGAGGTGTCGTACAAGCCTTCTGTACGCGAACGGCTCGCGCGGTTCGCGTTCCAGCACCAGGCGCTGGGTTACCTGGGCACGCTTGCGGCCCTGACAGCCGCCGGGGTCCTCAGCCTCGTGGTCCACGCCGCGCGCCGCGAGGCGACGGCCGCCGAGCTGTGGATCGTGGCTCTCGTCGTGCTCCTGCCGGTCAGCGAGCTCGTCATCAGTCTGGTCAACCTGATCGTCACGGGGCAGGTGCCCCCGCGCGAACTGCCCAAGCTGGCGATGCGCGACGGCATACCGGCGGGGGACCGGACGCTTGTCGTGGTGCCGGTCATGCTCGACTCCGAGCCGCACCTCCTGGCGTTCCTCCACGATCTCGAAGTGCGCTTCCTGGCGAACCGCGATCAGCACCTGCACTTCGCGCTGCTCAGCGACTTCCCCGATGCGGACCGTGCATCGCGTGAGGGCGAAGAGGCGATCCTGGAGGCGGCGGCGCGGCGGATCATCGAGTTGAACGATCGGCACGGGGCCGGCCGCTTCTTCTTTCTCCACCGGGAACGCCGGTGGAACGCGGCGGAACAGCGCTGGATGGGATGGGAACGCAAGCGCGGGAAGCTGACGGAGCTGAACCGGATGCTGCGCGGCGCGACGGATACGAGTTACACGGTCTGTCACGGGGACTGCAGCGTGCTGGCGTCCACCAAGTACGTCATCACGCTGGATTCAGACACGCAGCTGCCGCTCGAGGCCGGCCGCCGCCTGGTCGGCACGCTCGCGCACCCGCTCAACCGGCCGAGGTTCGACGCGGCTGTCGGCCGCGTCACTGAAGGGTACGGCCTGCTCCAGCCCCGCGTCGGCGTGAGCGTCGTGAGCGCCAACAGGACCGCATTCGCGCGGGTGTTCTCCGGCCACGTGGGCGTGGACCCCTACACCACCGCCGTGTCGGACGTATACCAGGACCTTTTCCACGAGGGCAGCTACGTCGGCAAGGGCATCTACGACGTGGACGCTTTCGAGGCCGCGCTCGCCAATCGGGTCCC
>JALZOC010000547.1 GCA_030857365.1 Acidobacteriota bacterium | reverse complement strand
GCCCGCCATTTCCAGGGCGCGGCCGACGGGACCGCTGCGCTCCCACGCGGGGAGCTCCGCCGGGCCGTCTGTTGTCATGAGCGGCGGATTATATACCGCCGCGTTGCACGAACAACCCTCTTGTCGGCCCGGATCCTATAGTTCCAGGGGTCTCAGGCCGACACCCTGATCAGCAATAGGGGTCTGACCCCCTGCGGCCTTGCGAGGGGGGCGGTCGAGGTAATGCCGAGCCAGCACGTCATGGTGGTCGAAGACGACGAGAACACGCTCAGTGGGTATCTGGAGCTGCTGACGGCCGCCGGATTCGATCCGACGGGCGTGTCGGACGGCGCCGAGGCGCTCCGGATCGCCATCGAACGTCCCCCCCACGTGATGGTGACCGACATCACGCTGCCCGGGATGAACGGGTTTGCGCTCGCAACGGCGCTGCACGACGACAGCCGGACGCGCGGCATCCCGGTCATCGGGCTGACGGCGCACTGGGGGATCGAGGTGCGGGGCAAAGCCGCGGAATGCTGCATGCGGGCGGTGCTGGTGAAACCGTGCGTTCCGGCGCACCTCGTCGCCGAGCTTCGCCGTGTGCTCGCCTGGCCGGCCTCGCCGCTCGGCGCCCGCTGATTTCAATCGGGAAAGCGGTCGTTCACACAAGCGCGTGAGCGGCCCGGCCTGCCTTGACCCCTCAGCCAACCCCATAGTACCTTCGCGACAGGCTGACCGCACCCCGAGCGTGGCTGCGGTCGGATCCGCCCACTCGTGCCTGACCCGATCACAGCTGATGCCCCAGCCCGCTCC
Source organism: Acidobacteriota bacterium (assembly GCA_030857365.1). Classification (GTDB taxonomy): domain Bacteria; phylum Acidobacteriota; class Vicinamibacteria; order Vicinamibacterales; family 2-12-FULL-66-21; genus JALZOC01. The sequence goes on along the minus strand of JALZOC010000547.1, from coordinate 2,294 downwards.
CGGCGCGCTCAAGAAAACTCCCCTGCATGCGCGACACCGGTCGCTCGGTGCCCGGATGGTTCCCTTCAGCGGCTGGGACATGCCTGTCGAGTACACCGGAATCACCGATGAGCACCTGGCGGTGCGCACGCGAGCAGGACTGTTCGACGTGAGCCACATGGGGGAAATCGAGATCGCCGGAGCGGACGCGCTCGCCGCGCTGCAGCACATCACATCGAATGACGCCTCGCGCCTCGCCGTGCACCAGATCCAGTATTCGGCGCTCACGACACCCGAGGGCACGTTCGTTGACGATGTGCTGACGTACAAGCTGGCCGACGAGCACTTCATGCTCGTCGTCAACGCGTCCAACATCATGAAGGACTACAACTGGATCGCGGAGCAGATCGCCGGGCGGGGGGATGTCGTCGCCGTCAACGCGAGCTCGCGGTACGCCCTCGTGGCTCTGCAGGGACCGGCCGCACGGGACGTGCTGCAGACGCTGACCGGCGTCGATCTCGCCGGTATCAAGTACTACTGGTTTACGACCGGCGAGGTCGCGAGCGTCCGATGCACGATTTCCCGGACCGGGTATACGGGTGAGGACGGCTTCGAAGTGTTCGCGCCCCCCGCTTCGGCCGAACGCGTCTGGGATGCCATTCTCCAGGCCGGGCGCGCCGCGGGAGTGGCGCCGGCCGGACTGGGCGCCCGCGACACCCTCCGGCTGGAAGCAGCGATGCGGCTCTACGGCAACGACATGGACGAGACGACCACCGTGGTCGAGGCCGACCTGGGCTGGATCGTCGGCTGGGGGAAGCCGCCGTTTCTCGGATCGGACGTCCTCCACAGGCAGAAAGCCGAAGGGGCGCCCCGCAAGCTCGTCGGGTTCGAGATGCTCGACCGCGCCATTGCGCGCCACGGGTACGACGTGTACCTCGATGGAGAGAAGAGCGGCATCGTGACGAGCGGCACGCAGACGCCGTTTCTGAAGAAGGCCATCGGGATGTCGTACCTCCCGGCGAACCGCGCCGTTCCGGACACGGAGTTCGAGGTGGACGTGCGGGGCAGGCGCATGCGCGCCGTCGTCGTTCCGATGCCGTTCTACAAGCGCGCGAAATAGGTTGCAGGAGCAGACATGTATCCGTCAGATCTCAAGTACACGAAGGATCACGAATGGGTTCGCGTGGAGGGGCAGCAGGCGCAGGTCGGCATCACCGATTACGCGCAGAAGCAGCTGGGGGACGTCGTCTACCTCGAACTGCCGGATGTGGGGCGAAGGCTGAACAAGGGGGACGTGTTCGGCACGATCGAATCGGTCAAAGCCGTGTCGGAGTTGTACTCCCCCATGGCCGGTGAGGTCGCCGAGGTCAACGGCCGGCTCACCGAGAAGCCGGAAGCCATCAACACGGATCCCCACGGCTCGTGGATGATCGTGCTCAAAATCTCGGACGCCGGAGAGACGTCGGGTCTGCTCGACGCGTCTCAGTACATTGAATTGACGAAGTAGAGGCGCGGTTCCGAAGTGGCATTTTTCCATGACATCTGACCCTCAGGGTTCTTTTCAGCATCGGCACATCGGCCCGGATACGGCCGCCCGGGATCGCATGCTCCGCGTCGTCGGGCTGGCGTCGCTCGGGGCGCTCATCGATCAGACCATCCCGCCGGGCATACGCAGCGACCAGCCGCTCGAACTGCCGGAAGCGGACAGTGAACAGGGCTACCTGCGCCGGCTGGGCGGAATCGCGGCGCGCAATGTCGTGGCCCGTTCGTACATCGGCATGGGGTACTACGACTGCGTCACGCCGAGCGTGATCCTGCGCAACGTGTTCGAGAATCCCGGGTGGTACACGCCGTACACGCCGTACCAGGCGGAGCTTGCGCAGGGGCGGCTCGAATCGCTGCTGAACTTCCAGACCGTCGTCAAGGACCTGACGCGGATGGACATCGCCACCGCGTCTCTCCTGGACGAGGGCACCGCCGCGGCCGAGGCGATGACGATGTTCCACCGCCTGCAGGGGGGGAACAAGGCCCCCGCCGGGAAGGACACCGTGTTTCTCGTGTCCGACCGCTGCTTTCCGCAGACGATCGACGTGCTTCGCGGCCGCGCCGAACCGCTCGACATCCGGCTCGAGATCGGGAACCTTGCCGACCTTCCGGACGACCGGTTCGCCGCCGCGTTCGGCCTGCTTGTCCAGTATCCCGACGATCGCGGCGAGGTCTCCGACCTGGGGCCCCTCATCAAGCGCGCCCATGCCGCCGGTCTCCTGGTGGCCGTCGCGAGCGACCTGATGGCGCTCACGCTCCTGATGCCTCCC
>JALZOC010000546.1 GCA_030857365.1 Acidobacteriota bacterium | reverse complement strand
ATCCTGGATGGCGTTGACCGTCTCGGTCATCTCGCCACGCGTCTGCTCGATTTCGGCCCGGATCTCGCGCGTGCGCTCCTCGGTCGGCGCGTCCATGGACGAGGCAGAGGTCGAGAGATTGCGCGTCGTGTCCGAACTGCCAGCCCCGGAGCCCGGGGTGCGGGTGGGAATGCGAGACGTCCCGCGCTCGCCAATCCGCCCGTCCGTATCGAGCGCTTCCCTCCCGCTGATGTATTCATCCGAGCGCCCCTTGGTGCGCTCGACGTCTATGCCTTTTGTTTTGTCGTCCATGTGGAGTTCTCCTTCATTGCCTCGATAGCCTGGGTGGGTGCGACGCTCGTCTGCCGCAAGGCGGACAGGCCCCTGTTCGCGAGCAGGTAGCCGATCCCGATGGTGAGCACGCCGACGATGACGGCAGCCAGCCAGGGGGTGATGCCCAGCTGCGCCAGGCCGATCACGAGCGCGGCGAGCATCACGAGGACGCCCGCGTGCGCGAGCGCGCCGCCTGCGGCGACCATCCCGACATGCCCGCCGGCAACCCTGGCCTTGGCCGTCATCTCCGTCGTGGCGAGCTCGAACTCCTTGCGAACCAGCGTGCCTGTTTCACGCGACAGCTCCGAAAAAAGCTCTCCGAGGGAGCGTTCGTCACGTCCTGCCGTTGTCATCAGATCCCCCTGCCCGCGTAGTCCATCGTCCCGCGGGAAGACGTGCCATAGGGCTCGGACGCAGGCTGGCGGTGGTCGTCCGCCGAGCTCTTCAGGAATCGGGCGCCGATGACGCCAAGCGCAAACGCCGAACCGACGAACAGCGCGGGCTGTCTCCGTGCAAACCGCTGCACCTCGTTCACCAGCTCGTTCACATCGCGGTTCTTCAGCTGCGTGGAGAAGCGATCGATCTGGTCGGCCGCCTTCTCGACGTACTGCGCGATGGCGTCCTGCTTGTGGTCGCGGAGATGCTGCGTGCTCTGCCGTACGGCCTGCGCCACGCTGCCGAGCCCGTCGGTTGCGCGGTCCTTGTGACTGGACAGTTGGGCTGTCGCACGATCACGCACGCGATCCATGATGCCGCCCTGCGTGCCACCGTCGGAATGTGTGGTATTCGAATGTTCCATCGGAGTTCCCCTTTTCCTTGTTCCGCACGTTTCACGGCGAACAGTAGGAACATCCGTGCCAGCGGAGGGGGATTTACGGCTCAGCGGAGGAAGCCGAATCGGAGTGGAGCTCGTGTGGTGGGGAGAAGCGGAACGGCCGAGCCGAATGGAAAAAGCGGGCGAGGCCGGGAACCTCGCCCTTGAACAGCATCAGCCGTGTGTCAGCCCCAGGAGACTTTGCGCAGCAGCGGGAGGTCGGAGAGGATCATCCCCGCGCCGAGGACCACCGACGTGAGCGGGTTTTCGGCGACGAGCACCGGCAGGCCCGTCTCGTTGCGCAGCCGCGTATCGAGATTGCGCAGCAGGGCGCCCCCTCCGGTGAGGACCACGCCGCGATCGTAAATATCGGAACAGAGCTCGGGTGGAATTTTCTCGAGCGAATCCTTGACGGCCTGACAGATCTGGCGAAGCGGCTCGGCGAGGGCCTCGCGGATTTCGGTGTCCGTGACCGTGACGGTGCGCGGCACGCCCTCGATCGCATGGCGTCCCTTCACCTCCATGGACAGCGGTTTGTCCAGGGGGGTGGCCGAGCCGACGTCGTACTTGATCTGCTGCGCGGTGCGCTCGCCGATGTGAAGATTGCAGGCCTTGCGCATGTACTGGAGGATCGCTTCGTCCATCGCGTCGCCCGCCACGCGCAGCGACTTGCCGTAGACCGTGCCGGCGAGCGAGATGACCGCGATGTCGGTCGTGCCGCCGCCGATGTCGATGATCATGTTCCCCGCCGGTTCGGTCACCGGCAGCCCGGAGCCGATCGCCGCTGCCATCGATTCGTCCACGAGGTGGACCTCGCTGGCTTTCACCCGGAAGCCGCTGTCCTTGACCGCGCGCCGCTCGACGGGCGTGATCTCCGGCGGCACGCCGATGACGAGCCGCGGGCGCACGAACGCCCGCCGGCCGTGCGCCTTGCGGACGAAGTACATCAGCATCTTCTCGGCCGCGTCGAAGTCCGCAATGACGCCGTCGCGCATCGGCCGGACCGGCTTGATGTTCGGCGGCGTGCGCCCCAGCATCTCGTGGGCTTCAATCCCGACGGCTTCGATCGCGCCCGTGGCGGTATTGAACGCCACAATGGAGGGCTCGTTGAGGACGATTCCGCGGCCGCGCGCGAATACGCAGGTGTTGGCTGTGCCGAGGTCGATCGCCACGTCCGTGGCGAACGCTGACATGAAGCTCATGGGCTGGTCTGATCCTTAGCTTTAAAAGGTGTACGGGCGCAGTTCACGATTCATTCCTTCCCTGCGGCGATTACGAGATCGCAAAACATTAACGTTTTTGCCTGTGGAGCACCGCCCGGGGGTTCGTCGCACCCCTGGCCCGATTACAAAAACGCCAGCGCATTACAAAATTCGGCTCCAGCACTGCCGTTGTGTCTTCCGGCAGCAGGCCGTACAGACACCGGGGTCTGACCCCTGTACGCGGCTCGTGGCGCTGCCGCGTCGCTCGAGACCGGCCGTGCGATGATTCGGGGCATGCAGACACACGAGACGGTCGGGTTCATCGGCCTGGGCCTGATGGGCCGACCGATGGCACACAACCTCCTGAAGCGCGGGTTCCCGCTCCTCGTGCACAGCCGCAGCCAGGGCCCCGTCGAGGAACTGGTCACGGCCGGTGCGGCACGGGCGGGCTCTCCGGCGGAGATCGCCCGCGGAGCAACCCGGATCATTACGATGCTGCCGGATTCGCCGGACGTGGAGCGCGTGCTGGAGGGAGACGACGGCGTCTTCGCCGCGATGCAGCGCGGCTCGATCCTGATCGACACGAGCACCATCGCGCCAGCCACGGCCCGCCGGCTCGCCGCCCGCGCGGCAGCGCTCGGCGCCGTGATGCTCGACGCGCCGGTCAGCGGCGGAGAGATCGGGGCGATCAACGCGGCCCTGTCGATCATGGCAGGGGGGGACGCCGCCGCCTTCGCGACGGTCAGGCCGATCCTCGAGG
>JALZOC010000545.1:549-3092 GCA_030857365.1 Acidobacteriota bacterium | reverse complement strand
GTCATGCAGGATTGACGCGATGAACTGGATCTTCTGCTGGTTGCCCTTGGAGAGCGCCTCGACCTTGCGTTCCCGATAGTCCGAGATTCGAAACCGCTCGAGCCACTCGTCAGTCTCGGCGCGCGCCGTGGCCTCCGACACGCCGTACAGGGCGGCGAAGAAGCGCAATTGCTCGCCCACCAGCATCCGCGGATACAGGCCACGCTCCTCCGGCAGGTAGCCCCACGTTCGTCGCGGGAGGCTCGTGTTCTCGGCGCCGTGCCAGGTCACGCGGCCGTCATCGGCGCGCAGGATGTCGAGCACGATTCGCATGCTCGTCGTCTTGCCAGCCCCATTTGCGCCCAGGAGGCCGAAGATCCGCCCCGGCTCCACGCTGAAGGAGACGCCGTCGAGGGCGACGACGTTCCCGAAGCGCTTGAAGATGGAATCGACGATCAGCGACATGTGACTGGCAGCTTTCACACATTTGCCGGGACAGAGGACCGATGGCCCTCTCACCCTAGCGGATCGTCACCGATGAGACCCCAAGTCACGAACCGTCAGGCCTGGCCGACGGCAGGTCACCCATGCCTGACTGCGAGCGGGCACGAAAGAACCCCCGCCGAAGCGGGGGCTCTTTCTCAGCCAGTCGGCCGCTAGAGCGAGATGCCCGTGCCGAGGACTGTAATGATGAGGTCGTCACCGATCACGGTGATGTCCGTCACCGTCACGTCAACGTCGTTGTTGTTCAAGATGTTCTGAACGGCGTTGTTCAATACGTTGATGTTCGCGTTCTGGAAGGCATTCTGAAGCGCGTTGTTCAGTGAGTTCTCCAGCGTGATGACACGGACTTCATTGTTGTTCAGCGAGTCCTCAACATTGACGGCAACCTGGACGACCGCCGCGATGACGCCAGCAGCCCCACCCCGGTTGGTCGGGGGTGCCGCAGCCGCCGGAACGATCGCGGCAATGCTCAGTGCGCCGCCGAGAATGAGGGGAAGAATGGATCGTCGCATGTGGGGTGTCTCCTACTAATTCTGCCGACACCTTCTGGCGCCGAACCTTGGGGTTTCTAGAGCACGTTCGGTGCCCGTGACCCCACCATAGCCACTGGTCCGGCCCGGTTCCATTACGGGAACCCGTAGTTTGTTGACCGCGGACAACGACGTTTTCGTGGGCGCTTGGCGTCCGTCCCGGCGTCGGCGGTGTGCCCCAATATCCGCCTGACCGGGACGTGGAGTACGCTTCCTGGTCTCGGTCGATCGGAGACCGCAATACTTGCCGGCCGAATCCGGGAGGCTTGCGCGCGCGCTCCTTCAATATTGTGCCGACGTCTGCAGCGCACGGAGTCACGAGCCATGTCGCACACGGTGTTCGGTCGGACCGCCGAGCTGAGGTCCGTAGAGCGGTTCCTCGACGGCGTGCTCGTGGGCCCAGCCCTTCTCACCCTTGAGGGCGACATCGGGGCCGGAAAGAGCGTGCTGTGGAAGGCGGCCGTGGCGGCCGGTGAACTTCGTGGATACCGCGTCCTCGCATGCCACCCAGTCGAGTCCGAGCAGTCGCTCGCGTTCGCGGTGCTTGGCGACCTGCTCGAAGGCGTCCTTGGCGACCCTCGGCTGCGGCTGCCCGAGCCGCAGGACCGCGCCCTGCGTATCGCGGTTCTGATGGCCGATCCCGACGACGAACCACCCGATCAACGATCCGTCTCCGTGGCGACGCTTGGTGTTCTTCGTAGCCTCTCGGAGCAGACGCCGGTGCTGCTTGCCATCGATGACTTGCAGTGGATGGATCGGGCGTCGGCGCGCGTGCTCGAATTTGCTCTTCGTCGGCTCCAGTCGGAACGCGTCGGTATCCTCGCCGCGCTCCGTCCATCCGATGAGCCTCCCATGCTCTTGGATAACAGCTTCTCGGAACGGATCGAGCGGCTCGCCCTCGCGCCGTTGGAGCCCGACGCGCTTGACGGGCTCTTCCGCGAGCGCCTGGGTGAAAGCGTTGCGCGGCCCGTGCTGGCGCAGGTCGCCACTGCGTCAGGTGGCAATCCCCTCTTCGCCCTGGAACTCGCTCGCGCGATCCAGCGCCGCGAGATCAAGCCCACGGCCGGCGAACCTCTTTCCACACCGAAAACGCTCCAGCAGCTGGTGCGGGACCGGCTGGCTGATCTGCCGACCAATGTTCGCGAGCTGCTCTTCGTCGCCGCAGCGGTAGCCGAACCTACACTCGAGTTGCTCGAGCGCTATGCCGGGACTGGCAGGAAGGTCTCGGCGAGTGTCGACGTCGCGGTCGCGGCCGGTGTAGCGGAAGTAACCGAGGGTGCCATTCGATTCACCCACCCACTGTTTGCATCGACGTTGTATTACGCGGTCCCCAAGTCTCGCCGGCAGACACTCCACCGCCGGCTGGCTGCTCTGGTACGAAGCACTGGAGAGCGTGCGCATCATCACGCGCTGGGCGCGCGAGGCCCGGACGCGAGTGTCGCAGCTGCACTCGACGACGCGGCGCGTGCGGCCGCGGCTCGCGGAGCTCCGGATGCCGCAGCGGACCTGCACGAACAGGCGTACCAGCTG
>JALZOC010000545.1:0-539 GCA_030857365.1 Acidobacteriota bacterium | reverse complement strand
CCGCGGGTGACCTTAACCGGGCTCGGCAGATGCTCGAAGAGACCGCCGTCGGACTCGGTCCTAGCGCCGACCGGGCATCCGTCCTCCGCCGCCTTGCCAAGGTCCGCTACCGGAACGACAGCTGCTCGATCGCCGCGGAGTTGCTTACCAGAGCGCTCGCCGAAGCGGGGGACGAGCCTGCCCTGCGTGCAGCGATTGAGTGTGATCTTGCCTGGGCAGTCATGCAGTGCGGAGACATGCGCGATGCGGCGAAGCATGCGAGCTCTGCGCTGCGGCTTGTCGAGGCCAGTAACGATGACGCGATGCTCGCCGAGGTTCTCGCGGCCGATGCGATGGCGGACTTCCTCCTGGGAGGTGGCTTGCCAGCGGACGCGATGCGGAGAGCCTCCAAGATGGAGGGACTGCGATCAGAAACCCCGATCGAATGGCGCCCGAGCATGATGATGGCGATGATGCTGAAGTGGTCCGGGGACATTCCAGAGGCGCGCCGACGCTTTGACGAGCTCTACCATCACGCGCTCGAAGCCGGCGAGGAGACG
>JALZOC010000544.1 GCA_030857365.1 Acidobacteriota bacterium | reverse complement strand
GCCTTTGCCTTTGAGGCGGGACTCGGGTCGCGCACCTAGTCGAATCCTCCTCCCCTTAAAAACTACAAGTTTAGGTAGTGTTCAGCCGGACGGCTGTTGACGGAAAATCGACGTATGACCGACCGGACCCAACCTGTCGCCCATCCTGACGGATCACCGAGTGACAAGTCGGCTGCAGCTGACGAGCCGTGGTCGCTGGATCCGGCGACGACGGCCGTGGTGGTAGTCGACGTCCAACGCCTGTTTACCGACATGGCGGGGGCGCCGATCGAGCCGCCTCTGTCAAACGTGCTCCCGAGAATAAGAACATTCCTTGACGACAGCCGACGAGCGGGAGTCACGACCGTTCTCGTTCGAACGATCATCGCTCCCGATTCGCACTCGCAATCGACACGGCAGTGGCCGGAGTTCCTGCGGGCCGGCATGGCGCCGGGCGCGCCCGGCACCGAGTTCGATCCGTGCCTCGACGCGCAACCGGGCGATCTCGAAATCGTGAAACCGCGCTACAGCGCGTTCTTCGGGACGCGCCTCGACGAGATCCTCCGAGGGCGTGGGATTGACACCGTCGTCGTCCTGGGGCTCACGACGAACGTGTGTGTCCAATCGACGGCGCGGGACGCGTGGCAGCGCGATTACCGCACGATCACACTTGACGATTGCTGTGCCGAAATCGGCGAAGGCTCACATGCCGCATCGCTCGCATGGACGTCCCGTAACTTTGGAATGGTGTGCACGTCGAGCGAAGTGTGCAGGCGTTGGCGCCTTGCGGTTCGATAGTGAAATGACCCTGTCCTGCAACTGATTGCAAACACAGGCCGTGACCGCGTCCGGACGGGAGGAGCCGCAGGTACGGGCGCGGCCGGGTCGGGAGGCGCGACTGCGGTGTGTCCCGACTCGACCCCCCGCTTCAGCTTTTTCAGATCGGCGCGGAGGTCGCCGGCGTGCTGGAAGCGCAGCGCCCGGTCTTTGTCGAGCGCCTTGGCGATGATGCGCTCGAGCTCGGCCGGCACCTGCGGGGCTTGATGTCGCGATGGACGATGCCGCGCGCGTGCGCGGCGTCGAGCGCGTCGGCAATCTGGGCGGCGAGGTCGAGGAGCGTCTCGATCGGCAGCGCCGGCCCCTCGATGCGGTGCTTCAGGGTCTGGCCTTTCGAGCAGCTCCATCACGATGAAGGGCTGCCCGTTCTGATTCGCTGCCTGCCCGATGTCGTAAATGGTGCAGATATGCGGATGGTTGAGCGCGGATGCGGCTCGCGCTTCGCGCTGAAAACGCTCCACCGCCTGCGGGTCGGCGGAGAGGTCCGGCGGGAGGAACTTCGAGGCCACCTGTCGTCCGAGCGCGTGTCTTCCGCGCGGTAGACGACGCCCATGCCGCCGCCGCCAAGCATGTCCAGCACGCGATAGTGGGAGATGACCTGGCCGATCACTGGGAGAGCTTTTAGGCGTGGCCCGCGGCAAGTCAATGCGCACGCCGGGGCTCGGTTGATCGCGCGGGGCGGAAGTAAGAGCGGCTTTTGGGACCGCTGAGGCAATTCTTTTGCCGCAGTTACCGTCAGAGGAGGCCGGCGGTGATCGCCGCGCCGCTGGCAATCGCGGCCCAGCCCGCGGCTGGTGCCATGCGCGGGCCGTGGCGCCAGGTCTTCTCGATCCAGATCACGCCTGCGAGCGCCGCCATGAGCGGCAGGTTCATCACCCCGATCGCCAGCTGGATCAGCATCAGCGCCCAGCAGCAGCCCGCGCAATAGGCGCCGTGATGCACGCCGAGGCGGAGCGTGCCCCACCAGCCCGGTTTCCAGCAGGCAGCGAAGAACGAGAGCGGCGAGCGGCAATGCGTGAGGCACAGCTGCTTCCACGGGGTCAGCTGATAGATGCCGGCGAGGACCAGCGCCAGCCCGGTTGCCGCCGGGATGATCCGGCTGACGGGCTCGCTGCGCATCGCCAGCGCGGAGAGCCCGACGCCGAACACGTAGGCGACGAGACCGAAGAGCAGCCAGGTGGCGAAGTAACCGGTGAGCAGCACGGCGGCGGGGGGAGCCGGGACGCCGCGCGCGCGGCGCGAGGCCGCGAGGCCCCGGTACAGCAGTGCCATCGGCAGGGCCGACGGCAGCATCATCGCCACCATCATCACCTGCCACATGACGAGGAACATGACGGCGGCGCCGAGCGCCGACTGGCCCGGCATCCGCATCCACGCCATGGACATGTTCCACCCGCCCGGCATCGGCATCGTACCGCTCATGGCGGCGGCGCTGTAGGCCGTTGCCGCCCAGCAGGCGAGCGTGACGATCGCGGCCATTGCGAGCGGCGCCGCGACCGCAGCCGTGCCCTCCGTCCGGTCCGCGGGCACGGAGACGGTCTCTACGCGTTCGACCATTCCACCTTGGCGACGTAGGCGTTCTTCCCCGTCCAGTCGAACTTCTGCCCCCCGATGGTGAACGTGTTCCGCGTCGACGTGCACGCCGCGCCGTCCCGGAAGATGAAGCCGGTGGGGAGCACCGTGCGCACTTCGTGCTCCTCGCCGGTGACGGGATTGGTGAAGGGGGTCAGCTGGACGTCGATGTCCGCCACGGCGAACCGCGTCTTCTCCCCCTTTTCGTCGAACGTGATCGGCGCCATGTGCGGGCCGTCCAGCTCCGTCAGCGTCGGGGCGAGGATCTCCCAGGGCATGCCGCCGTCCTGGCCGGTGAGGATGCGGACGATCGAGTCGACCTGCGGCTGCGCGGCCGACTCGTCGATGAAGATGCGGGCCTTGCCGTTCCCGTCGTGGATCGCCTTCGGCCAGTAGGCCGCGACGAGCACGGTGACGCCGTCGAGGGATGTTTCACCGTGGCGTCCGGAGTGCACGCGGAAGCCCACGACGCCTTCGCAGTTCCCCCGGGTCGGAAAACCGTTGAAGTTGCAGGGGCAGCCGTAATCGCAGTTGCAGGCTTCGACCCAGGTGCCGCTGATGTTCCAGGGGGTGGCCGTCATGTGGAGGCTCCTTTCAGGGGAAGAGAGCAGCGTAGCGCCGGATGGCGCCCGATGCAAGCAACGGGGACACTCAACTTTACCGTAAGCCGTTGAACCACGGAAAAGTTGAGTGTCCCCGCTTTCGTGAG
>JALZOC010000065.1 GCA_030857365.1 Acidobacteriota bacterium | reverse complement strand
GGCGGTACCGGCCGTCCCGGCGGGCGTCGTTGTCCGCAAGCACGGCCTGACGATACGCTTCGGCCTCCATGCGGGGAACGAGGCTCGTGCCGAGCGACGTCACGTGCTCGAGGCCGTGCAGGCCTGCCGCGAGGAGCTCCCGCGCATCCAGCACTTCGAGGTGTGCCGTGCAGGGGACGCGTCGGGCTTCGCAGACCTCGATGACCGCCCGCGCGCTCGCGAACGGAAGACGGAAGTAGATCTTGAGTGCCGACGCACCCTGCCGGATCGAGCGCTCCGCAAGCCGCCGCGCTTCCTCCGGATCGCGGGCGACGACGGCATCGGCCGGGTAGGCGGGACGCTCGCCGTCGATGTGTGGACCGGCGGTGAAGATGCGGGGGCCGGGCAGCCGCTCGGCCGCGATCAGCCGGCGGAGCTCCTGAAACTTCTCTTCCCACTGGCCGGGGTCGCGGAACGAGGTAACGCCGTGGCTCAACTGCCGGAGCGCCAGCTTCGGGTCGTCCTCGATGTGGAAGTGCGCGTCGATCAGGCCCGGGATGACCGTGCGGCCCGCCAGATCGATCGTCTCGGCTCCGGCGGGGATCGGGCCGGCTGCCGGGCCCACGGCCGACAGTTTCCCTCCCTCGATCACGATGCGGCCGCGTTCGATCGGGGCGCCGCCGGTGCCGTCCACGATGCGGATGTTCTCGAGCACGAGCGGGCGGGGCTGTGCGCCCCCCGCCGCAAGGACCGGCAGCAGCGCGGCGGCCGCCGCCGGAAGGGCAGTGAGCCGGGCGAGACGGAGCATCCTGGAGGCCTTGACCGGCGCGATTCTGAGCATTTGAGCCAAGTTTCCGGTCAAGGCCGGCCGCGCGTCAGCGCGGCGTCATCAAGCTCGAGTCCAGCGAGGCGGAGCATCGACGGTCTGAGGCGCAGCCTCGCTAGAAAGTGAACCGCAGGGCGAAACGGACCTGCCGTTCGGTCGCCTGTGCCGACGTGATCTCCGTGTAGCCGTTCAAGTTGAGGATCGTGCCGTCGGCCGCACGGGTGGGCGCGGAGGCATTCGCTCCGGGGTTGTTGAAGGCCGGCCTGTTCGTCAGGTTGAACACCTCGGCGCGGAACTGCAGCGTCCGGCCGGCGAACGTGACGTTGCGGAACAGGCTCGCGTCGATGTTCGCGAGCCCCGGGCCGCGCAGCGTGTTGCGCCCGCTGTTGCCGAAGCGCACGGCGGTCACCGGCGCGAACGCATTCGGATCGAAGTAGCTGTTGCCGCGTCCGATCCCTCCGAGGATCTGAACGGCCGGCAGGACCTGGTCGGCCGTCTGCGTGTTTCCTGGAGCATTCAACGACGTGCCGGACGAGGTGACCGTGAACGGCGTGCCGCTCAGCGCGCTGAACACGCCGTTCAGTTGCCAGCCTCCGGCAATCATAGAAGCCGGTCCGCTGCGCGCCCACCGCTTCCCGGGTCCGAACGGCAGCTCGTAGACGCCGTACACCTGCAGGTTGTGCGTGCGGTCGAAGCCGGCGAGCGCACGGTTCCGCTCCCACAGGGGCTCCCAGTTCCATGTGAGCCCCGAGTCGCTGTTGTCGGCGTAGTTGATCGCCTTCGAGAGCGTGTAGGACACGCCCAGCAGCGAGCCGGACGTCATCCGCCGCGTGAGCTGCGTCTGGAGGGAGTCGTAGGTCGCGGTGTTGAACGGGACGAGCATGTTGATGTTCGCGATGCGTCCGAAGGCCGCGAGGGCGCGCCCGTTGTTGCCGCCGCCAGGCCCGGCCGCATTGATGTTGACGTTCGCCGTCTGGCGGATGGCGCGCGATCCGACATACGCGCCCTGCACGACGAACCCTGCGCCGATCTCGTGCTGCACGGTCGCGTTGAACGACTGGATGTATCCCCGGTTGAACACCTTCGGGAAGGTCTGCGTGCCGACCGCGCGCGGCAGGTCGATGATCCCCGCGCTCAGATCCGGCACCGGCACCTCGGGAATGCCCGTCCGCAGCGAGCCCGCCGCCTGCAGCGTGGAGGCCCCGGAGAACTGGGAAGAAATCGTCGCGGGATACGCGTCGCGCAGGTTGCGGAACGAGTTCGGATCGACGCTGATCCCATATCCGGCGCGAAGGACCGTATGCTCGGTCGCGCGATAGGCGAGTCCCAGGCGCGGCGCGACCTGCCCGCGGCCCACGTCCACGCCGGCGTTTGTCGGGATGTTCCCCAGGCCGCCGACGAGCACCTTGTCCAATTCGGGGTCGTATCGCTCGCCGCCGCGATCCGCCCGGGTGGCGAACGGGTAGTACTCGTACCGCATGCCGTAGTTCAGCGAGAGCTTGCGGTTGATCTGCCACTGGTCCCGCGCGTAGAAGCCCCAGGACGGCATCCGCACGGAGGCCGGGTTGATGAACTGCAGGTCCTTCCCCATGCTCTGGGGCAGGCCGAGCAGGAAGTCGGCAAAGCCGTTGTACAGGGTCGGCGCCGCGCCGCCGCGGAGCGACGTGAGGCCGCCGGTGAAGTTGAAGCCGCCGCGCGGGCCGAAGGCGGCCTGCGGCTGGAAGTGATTGATCGTGTAGTACGTGTATTCGGCGCCGAATCGCAGCCAGTGGGAGCCCTTCAGCCAGCTCAGATTTCCGACGGCCACATACTGGTTGTCACTGAAGCTGAAGGGGTTGGACACGTTCGGATTGCCGATCGACGAAAAGCCGGTGATCGCGAATCGTGGGTAGCCGCCCTGCAGGCGGTCCGGGCCGTTGGTCCCAGGGATGCCGAGCACCTCGAGCCCGTAATTGGTTCCGATGTCGATATTCTCGGCACCGAGCCGTTGCCGGGTGAAGCCGAAGTTGGCGTCGACGAGAATGCGCTCCGACACGGTGTACGTCGCGCCGGCCGCGGCGCTCTGAACCAGTCCGGGCGCGCGGCCAGGCTGTCCGCCGGCGAGCGCATCCCCCCCGGCCGCATCGAGCGACGGGGGGTCGAAGATGTCGCTCGGGGAAAAGGAGTAGCGCGCGAACACCGAGCCGCGGGCACCGGGGTTGTAGTTCACCTTGAAGTCGTAATTATCCCTGTCGAACTCGTACGTCCCGCTGGCGAAGTAGTTCGCCGGGAAGGTCGAGAGATTCGGCGCCGGAATGAGCTGCACCATCTTGAGCGCCGCCGGATCGATGCGGTCGAGGGGGATGCGGTTGTCGGGGAACAGCTGGCGCCCTGTCCCGTCGGGACTGCCGGTCGCCGGATCGTAAATCAGCGCGCCGGTGCCGGAAAAATCCCCGCGCCGCAGGGCGTCGGTCGGCAGGGTCCGGAACGCGGAGGCGTTCTGCCGCCGCGCCGTGCGCTCCCAGTTGCCGAAGAAGAAGAGCTTGTTCCTGCGGATCGGTCCGCCGAACGTCCCGCCGAACTGGTTGAGCGTGTTCTCGGGGATCTGCGCGCCCACGAAGAAATGGTTCCGGGCCCGCAGGGAGCTGTTCGTATGAAACCACTGCCCGCTGCCGTGGTACTCGTTGGTGCCGGACTTGATCGAGACGCTCACGGCGGCGCCGCCGGCCATCCCCTGCTCGGCATCGAAGCTGTTGGTGACGATGTTCACCGTCTCGACGGCCTCAGCCGGGGGGACGTACGCCATGATGTGCGGCAGCCACGGGTAGCTGACCGTCGCGCCGTCGAGCCGCGTATTGTTGTTCGACCGTGAAACGCCGTTGAAGTTCGTGCCGAGCGATCGCTGCGGGTTGCCGGCATCGGAGTGCAGCTCTACCGGCGGGCTCGCACCGGGGATCAGCTTGTACAGCTGCTGGAAGTTTCGCCCGCTGCCGATCGGCAGGTTTGCCACCTGCGCCTTGTCGAGCTGCGCGCTCACGTCGGCCCGCACGGTTTGCAGCACGGCGGTCGCGGTCACCGTCAGCGTCTCGGTCGCCCCTCCCACCTCCATGCTCACGTCCTCGCGCGCCACCGCGTTGAGCGCCACGGTCACGCCCGATTTCACGTACGACTTGAACCCGGGCAGGGCGATCCTCAAATCGTAAACACCTGCCTGCAGATCGCGGAAGGCATACGCGCCGTCGCCACCTGTCGTCGTCTCCCGCTGCAGGCCCGTATCGCGCTGCGTGGCGGTCACGGTCGCGCCAGGCAGGACGGCTCGAGACGCATCTTCCACGCTGCCGACGAGCGATCCGTAGAGAACCTGCGCACCGGCGAACCGGCCCGGCAGGGCCAAGGCGACGGTCAGCAGCAGGAGTCGAGCGGCGCGGCAGGTGCAGGCGCGGTGCAGCATGGAGCCTCCATGCGCCACCCGATGGGGGCCGGGTGGTGCGTTTTTCGCGTGACGGGGAACCGGGGAAGTCGGACGACTCGCGCATTCTACTCGAATGGACCGGTCCTCGCGCGGGCCGAAATGGGCGGGTTCGGCGATCATCGCTGAACCCCGCGACGGGGGGCCGACGCTGAGACGCGGGCCTCGAGAGTCTTCGGAGTCCGAAGGTCGAGGGTGACGCCTCTACTTGCGCCGGGCCTGCGTGCGCTTGGCGCGCTCGTGCTGCGCGGCATTCTTCGTGGGAAGGGGTCGATCCGTGGCAGCGATCGTGATGATGCCCCCTTGCGGCACCCAGTTGTCGGGCAGGTCAACCACATACCACTGCCCGTCATGTTGGTTCTCGATAATCAGCGGAATCGCAGGCATCTTCTGATTGTAACTGGAACCTTGCAGAACCTTGTAGAACCGAACCTTGTAGAACCCCGTAGACCCTGTAGAACCCGCGCCGACCCCCTATTGAGCCGTAAACCGCGCCGACCGGACCGCGCCGGAGGGACCCATCATCGACGCGGCGCCGCCGTTGATCTGAAGGCGGATCGCCCCGGCGTCACCGACGCGCAGGGCAATGTTCTCGCGGCCGCGCAGCGTTTCGCGCTCACCGGGCTGCAGCGTCCGGTAGACCATACGGCGGCCGTCGACGGAAGCGGTCACCCAGGCGGGCGCGGTCGCTTCAATCGCAACCGACACCGGGGCCGCGGCCTCGACACTCGGCGCGGCGGCAACATCGGTGGCAGCCGGCACTGGCGCGGCCGTTCCTGAGGTCCCCACGGCGTCTGTTGCCGGCGTTTCGCGCGTGCGCCCGGGACGGAGAGCGGCCACGAGCACGAGGCCGGCGATCACACAGGCGAGAACCGCCACGGCGAGGCCGCCGCGCATGCGCGCCAACTTCGGATGCGCCAGCACCGCACGGCGTGGCTCGGGGATGTTCGCGGCCGGAGGTGGCGGTGCGAACTGCGCGAAGAAATCGCGCACGGTCTGTTCGGGATTCTCGCCGATGTACGCGGCATACGCCCGGACGAAGCCGCGGCCGTATGGGCGCGGGGGAATCGCGCGCCAGTCGTTCTCTTCGATCGCCGCCAGGTACTTCGGCTGAACCCGCAGCGCTTCGGCCAGCGCCAGAAGCGACAGCCCTCGTGCTTCCCGCCCCATCCGCAGCCGCGCACCGATGTTCATGGCAGCCTCCCTTCACGAGCGTAGCGCGCCCGGGCTCAACTGGCAAACTCATCAGCTCAGCAGGAGGGCGCCCGGCTCCCGGGGCGACAGCTCGACGCGCGGAGTACACTCGGGGGATGCAGCTGCGAATCGCCCGCCTGTGCCTCGACTGCGAGGAAGTGCACGACACCGCGCAGTGCCCGGTGTGTGCGTCCGACACCTTCAGCTACCTGGTGCGCTGGATCCCCTCGGATGAACGCCGCCGGCGCCCCCGGCCCGCCGCGCCTCAGACACCGCTGCCGGCCGAGGAGGAAGTGGATGCGTACCGCCGTCTCGTGACCGGCGACCTGCCGCCGAGCCGCGGCCGCCAGCTCCTGAAAAAAGGGGTCGTCGGACTTGCCGCTGTCGGCGTCGTGGGATGGCTGTGGGGTCGAAAGGGCGCCCCCTCTCCCGACGGTCCGCGCAACCTCCCCGGCTGAGGTGCGCGCGTGAGGCCGCCTCATGTCGTTCGTTCGCGCGGACCTCTTTTACATTAAGATGCCGCATGCTGCGCATGACTGGCTGGGCGGCGCTTGCCCTGGTGATTTCCGCGTTCGGGCTGGCCGGGTCGTCGCTGGCGGCTCGCACGCAGACCCGCGATCCCGGCCCCGTCACCCCGGTCAGCTTCAACCGCGACATCCTGCCGATCCTCTCCAACAACTGCTTCACCTGCCACGGTCCCGACGAGAACAAACGCGAAACGAAGTTTCACTTCGACACCAAGGAGGGAGCGTTCGCGAAGCCGGGCGTGATCGAACCGGGCAACGCGTCCGAGAGCCTCCTGATCGAGATGATTACGCATCCGGATCCAGAGGAACGGATGCCCCCCGCCGATTCCGGCCACGCCCTGACGACGCACCAGATCGAGCGGCTGCGCCGATGGATTGACGAAGGCGCGACGTGGGATACGCACTGGGCGTTCCTGGCGCCGCGCCGGGCCGACCCCCCCGCCGTCAACTCCGGGCAGTCCCGGTGGGTGCAAAATCCGATCGATCAGTTCATTCTCGCCCGCCTCGAGCGCGAAGGGTTGAAGCCCTCGCCCGAAGCCGACAAGACAACCCTGCTGCGGCGCGTCACGTACGATCTCACCGGCCTGCCGCCCACGCTCGAGGCGGTCGACGCCTTCCTGGCCGACCCCTCGCCCAACGCCTACGAGACGCGCGTCGACACGCTGTTGCAGTCTCCCCGATACGGC
Organism: Acidobacteriota bacterium; assembly: GCA_030857365.1. Taxonomy (GTDB): domain Bacteria; phylum Acidobacteriota; class Vicinamibacteria; order Vicinamibacterales; family 2-12-FULL-66-21; genus JALZOC01. The sequence continues at coordinate 2,378 of JALZOC010000065.1, read as the reverse complement.
GAGCGCATGGCGATGCCGTGGCTCGACGCCGCGCGCTACGCCGACACCCACGGGTACCACATCGACAGCCTGCGCGGGATGTGGCCCTGGCGCGACTGGGTCATCGGGGCCTTCAACCGCAACCTGCCGTTCGACCAGTTCACGATCGAGCAGCTCGCGGGTGACCTGCTGCCGACCGCCACGCGCGAGCAGAAGATTGCATCCGGCTTCAACCGCAATCACATGATCAACTTCGAGGGAGGCGCCATCGCCGAGGAGTACCAGGTCGAGTACGTGGTCGATCGCGTCGAGGCGACCTCGTCGGCCTTCATGGGGCTGACGATGGGGTGCGCGCGGTGCCACTCGCACAAATTCGACCCGATCACGCACAAGGAGTTCTACAGCTTTTTCGCGTTCTTCAATAACGTGCCGGAGCTCGGCCTCGACGGGCGCACCGGCAACGCCCAACCGGTCCTGCAGCTGCCCTCGCCCGAGCAGCAGGCTCGTCTCGACGAGCTTGCTGCCGCGATCAAGACGGCTGAAGCGGCGGTGGCCGACACGGTGGTCTCGCCGCTGCAGGCCGCATGGGAAGCCGCGCTCCCCGATACGGTGCTTCGCGGCGAACAGGGGCTGACCGCGCATTACGAGCTCGATGGAAGCTTCTCCGACGTCTCGGGCCGCTATCAGCACGGACGCACACTGAGCGGCGATCCGACGTTCGACACAGGCCAGGTCGGCAGGTCGGTCACCTTCGACGGCGATACCGAGGTGAGCTTCGGAAACGTGGGCGCGTTCGACAGGACGGACCCCTTCAGCCTCGCGGTGTGGGTGAGGGGCAGCCGGGGCAAGCTGCCCATGTCCGTGTTCCAGAAGCTGGACGATGAACAGAACCGCAGAGGATACGAAATCGCTTTCGAGGACGTGTCGCTCGTCGGCATCCAGAGGTGGGCGGCACGGCTGACAGTCACCCTCGCCTCCGACGCCTCGAACACACTCCAGGTTCGCACGCGCGAGCGCCTGCGGTTCGGCGACTGGCACCACGTCGCGCTGGTGTATGACGGCTCCGGCAAGGCCGCGGGCCTCCACGTGTACGTCAGCGGCAAACGTGCGGATACCGAGGTCGTTCGCGACACGCTCGCAGGACCGATCAAGACCGACGCCCCGCTGCGTCTGGGCAGCAAGCAGCTCGGTACGCCGTTTTCAGGGCAGGTCGACGACCTGAGGCTGTATAACCGCGCGCTCGAGCCCGACCACGTCGAGCAGCTTGCCGTGCACGACACGCCGCGCGTCATTGTCTCCGGCGTTCACGGAAAGCGGTCGAAGGAGGGAGCCGAGCAGGCCCGCGACTATTTTCTGACCTACGCCGCGCCCGACACGCTTCGGACGGCCTACGCCGAGCTCAAGTCTCTGCGCCGGCAGAAAGAGGCTCTGGACAAGCAGATCCCGACCACGATGGTCATGGCGGAGCTGCCCAAGCCGCGCGACACGTTCGTGCTCGCGATGGGCGATTACCGCAACCAGACGGAGAAAGTGAAGCCCGGCGTGCCCGCGATGCTGCCGCCTCTCCCCGACGGGGCTCCGCCCGACCGCCTGGCGCTCGCCAGATGGCTCGTGCAGCCCGATCACCCGCTCACCTCACGGGTCGCGGTGAACCGGTTCTGGCAGATGTATTTCGGGTTCGGGATCGTCAAGACCCAGGAAGACTTCGGCGTCCAGGGGGAACCCCCTGTCCACCCGGAGCTCCTGGACTGGCTGGCGACCGAGTTCGTCCGGACGGGTTGGGATGTTCGCGCGATGCAGCGGCTCATCGTCACGTCCGCCGCGTATCGGCAGTCCGCGCGCGTGACGCCCGCGCTCCTCGAGAAGGATCCGGAGAACCGGCTCCTGGCCCGCGGACCGCGGGCACGCCTCCCCGCGGAGATGATTCGCGACACCGCGCTCGCGGCCAGCGGGCTGCTGGACGATCGAATCGGCGGCCCCAGCGTGTCTCCGTATCAGCCCAAAGGACTCTGGGAGGAAATGGCGTTCGGCGATGGCTTCTCCGGACAGGCGTACGAACAGAGTCAGGGGCGCGATCTCTACAGGCGTGGCATGTACACCCTGTGGAAGCGGACAGTGCCGCCCGCTTCACTCGCGACCTTCGATGCGCCGGACCGGGAGAAGTGCACCGCACGCCGTGCCCTCACCAACACGCCGCTCCAGGCGCTCGCGCTGATGAACGATCCGACCTACGTCGAGGCGGCCCGTGCGCTGGCGCAGCGGGCCCTCCGCGAAGGGGGGACTGACGCCCGCAGCCGGCTCGCTTACGCGTTCAGGCTGGCCACCGCGCGCAAGCCGAGCGGCAAGGAGGCCAGGGTCCTGCGCACGCTCCTCGACCAGCGGCTCGCGACGTTCCGCGC
>JALZOC010000543.1 GCA_030857365.1 Acidobacteriota bacterium | reverse complement strand
GCCGTCAACTGCGCAGCCATCGTCGAGACGCTCCTCGAAGCGGAACTCTTCGGCATTGAAGATCGCACGGCGACGGGGGTGCGGGGGCGCCGTGGCAAGTTCGAGCACGCGCATGAGGGCACGCTGTTCCTCGACGAGGTCTCGGACCTGTCGCCGGCCGCGCAGGCAAAGCTGCTGCGCGCGATTCAGGACCTCTCCATAGAGCGCGTCGGCGCGTCCAGCGCCCGCCGCATCGACACGCGCATCGTCGTGGCATCGAACCGGCCGCTGTGCGATCTCGTCGCGCAGAACAGGTTTCGGCTCGATTTGTTCTACCGGCTGAACGGCGTCGACGTGCAGGTGCCGCCCCTCCGTCATCGGCGCGACGACGTGCTGGAGCTTGCGCGGTATTTCCTGGAACGTCACCGGACGTTCCGTCCCCTGTCGCTCTCGGCCGCCGCGACCGACGCGCTGCTCGCCTATGACTGGCCGGGAAACGTGCGCGAGCTGGAGCGCGTCATCGAGCGTGCGGTGGCGCTCGCAGGCGGCCAGTGTCTCGAGCTCGAGGATCTGCCACCCGCCCTCCAGGGCGAATACACGGAGGCGCTCGTGCCCGCGCTGCGCGACGGGCTCTCGATGCGCGCCTGGGGGAGCCGCTACGCGCGACTGGTGCTGGAGCGATGCAGCAACAACAAGCGCATGGCCTGCCGGGAGCTCGGGATTTCCTATCACACGCTGCAGGGCTACCTGCGGTTCCGTCCGGAGCGCCGTGGCGGCTGCAGCGGGGTCGATCGATTCGCGGCGCTGACTTCACGCGCCAGGGTGCAACGCCAGCCTGGCTGAGCGCCGACGCACAGGGATCGTTGACCGTGCCCCAAGAAGCGTCGAATGCTCAGCGAGTCAGCGGTGCGCCACGCAATCGCCGCTCCGAGTCGAGCCCCTCAAAGTAGCCGAGCAGCAACAGCCGAAAGTACCGTCCGGGCGCGAGACTGGGCCGTCCCATCACCGGCGCGTAGAAGGTGGCGCAGGCGCCCTCGACGAACGCATCGAACTGCGCGTCATCGAGGACGCGGTTCAATCGCCGATAGAACGGGTGCGCGGCACTGCGCGGCAGTTCCTGCGTGACCACCCACATCGACGCCTGCCGGTGCCGACGCTTGCGTGTACCCATCGCCATGCGCAGAGTGTAGTGCGAAGTTCTGGATATTCCCCCCTCAGGCACCTCGAACTCCAGAATGGCGATACTCGCGGATACGAGCACTTCGCCGGTCACATTGACATCAGCAACAAGTGAGTGTTCATCGGAAAATCTCTGTCACGTTCCAGCCCGGGAAGCCACTTAGTCAAGGAACAGGAACGAATCGCCGGCGGTCGCAGGTCTGCCGCACGCAGGACGAAGCGCTCGACACGTCCGAGCAGTGGAAAGCCGCAATGATCGCAAGGCCAGTTCAGATGTGTATCGTCCCGGTCCCTGCAACGGAGGAGACATGGTGAAACAGCGGATTGTCATGGTCGCGATCGCACTATCACTCCCTGCATGCGGCGGCTCCTCGTCGCCAACGACGCCAACGACTCCGAGTCCATCCACAGGCACAACCGAATGGGTCGTCACGCAGCGTTTCGTGTCCGTCACGGGTCCGGACAATTGCTGGGTCAGGCAGCAGCGAGCCACTTGGACGCCAGCAGTTTTTCCGGTCCTGCCGATGACCGTCACACGCGACGATCGCTCCATCACGGTTAAGGGCGACTTCTTCCAGGTTAATTACGAAGGCGTCGTGAGCGGCAGCGCATTTTTAGCGAACGGGGCCCTCCCCCTGGAAGGAGCGGTTGGGCGCTGCCGTGATGGGACGGGGTCTTTCGAGCAGTTACCGGGTGTCTCCAGGCTCTCCGGGCAGTTTTCAGGCGACCAGGCAATGACCGCGACTGAGGTAAACACATATGCCCTGGCCTCTGGCGGGACCGTCACCTACACGTGGGGTTGGCAGGCGACCCGACGGAATTGAGCGCAGGGCCACCTGCGATTCCGTCCCGAGGGGGGCGACCGCCCGGCACTCACCACGTCGCGGCGACGAGAAGCCCCGCGCCCGGGTGGCGCGCCACTGGAGCCAGCCTGATGGTCGCAACGCCGGCGTGCTGGCGAAAATACAGCAGCCGGCGGCCGGTGAAGAGCGCATCGATACCGACGCCAATCCCCATCCCCATCGAACCCAGGAGGCCCCCGGCTATCGCCGCATTGCTCCATTTCTCACGGCCGGTGCAAGGGTGCGGAGTGAGCAATGCGCCGCAGTGGTCGTTGCTCAACCCGGCAATGAATCCGAGAGCGGCTCCAAAGCCGAGCCCCGTGAGCAGTCCGCTCTTCAGGGAATCGCCTCGTTGGTAGACCTCCTCGACCTGCTGCCGGTCGAACCTGACCTCGCGGCCGCCCCTGCGAATGGTGAACGAGTCGGCGTCCACGCGCAGGAGCCGCCCTCGTGTTCTGTTCCCCGCCGATTCCACCACCTCGATCGACGTCCCGGGGCGCCCCAGCGCACTGAACCCTGCATCGGTTGAGGGCGGGGTTTGCGCCGACACGATCGCCGGAGTCCACAGACCACAACACGCGAGAACGACAGCCCTGAATGTCGTTGCGGCGCTCACCCTGTCCATTTGGCCCCCTTTCCCTGAAGCATACGGACCTGAAGGCCGAGGGTCGTGAGGGCACTCTGAAGAAACCATGAAAAGGGTGTGAGCGAGGATATGTGGGACTTTACGAGGGCTCCCGCGGCTTCCGGGAGCGGAACGGATCCGTCAGCTGCGGCAGGTAGCCGTCCGGCACGCTGTCGTGCGCGAGGCCATACGAGCGGGGCCATCGTCCATGCGGCAGGTGCGCCGTTCCGAACAGCACGTCGAAGACCGGAAGGTGAACCGCGAAATTCTTGTCGATCGCCTCAGGCTCGGCGCCGTGATGCCAGTGGTGGAATCGCGGCGTCGCGATGACCCACGAGAGCGGGCCGAAATTGAAGCGGACGTTGGCGTGGATGAACGTGGCCTGCAGCGACACCAGTGCGACGTACGCAAACACCGGCCCGTCGGAGAACCCGAGCACGTAAATCGGCACGAACGCCAGCGCGCGGGTGACGACG